>JAZUGW010000119.1:0-24018 GCA_045641465.1 Kiritimatiellia bacterium
GTTTGACTTTTCGGCGACGGGTGGAGGGATTGTTCGATTGTGATGTGTTTGAGTTTTCGTTTTTCCGCTTGCGGCGTGTGTCGGGGAAATGGTACAATCAACACCCAACGGGCAAATCGCGGCAAACGGATTTGAAAGGAAGATAACGTTGAAAAGGAATTGCATGAGAAAAGTTGTCTGCTATTTCATCCTCTTCCCGATTTGCCTTTACGTCATTGGGTGGTGCAAGTTTTCCTGTGGCTACGAGCATGCGCAGTATCTCATTGACGACAACAGACGAATTCCACTTTGGTATCCGTATGAGATTTCTGAATCCTACGGCGATGTGACATTGTCGAACCTTTGGGAAGCGGCCAATGCCGATCAAAACAGTCGGCAAAGGCCCGTAATGCGTGAAAGGCTGGACGGCATTGCCGCATTTCAGGTTCAAAGCAATGCGGTGTGCGGCGTTTTCCATGTGAAAGACAGAGAACGATCTTCCGCCGGTCGTGACCAATCTTCCGTTCCCACGAACTATTTTGTGTTCGTCCAAGAGAAGCTCTCTTGTTTTGAGGACGAGCACATGTATTTGGCCGAATGCGCCAGACTTGGAATCGACGGACGAAAGCGGATGTCGTTTGAAGAGAATTTCCTCGACTATTGCAAGCGGGAAGCCCCTGCGACCCCGTTCAATGTTTTAACCTACACGTTCTCTCATCTCTCCGGGGGAGAACTCATCGCCGCCATCTTATGTCTGGTCGCCCTTTGGCGATTGGACAAAAGCGAAATCGGACGATACTAGGGGGGGCATGGAGGGAGCGAATCCTGAGAGGGGCCTGATATGAAAACACTTTTGAAGTCATTCCTGCGAGTCGTCATTGTCGTTTTCGTGCTGTTGCAGATCATCGGCATTACGTGTATCGACTGGCTTATGTTTCATCCCGAGATGATTCGCGAGACATATGATGAGAAGACGGAGGGATATGTCAATGTCGGCACCGCCGAGGAGCCGATTGCGGCGGTCGTCCTGGGGCCGACGCGCGGGGCGAAGGCCATCCTGCATTGCCACGGCAATGCCGAGAGCATGGTTCAATCGATTGAGGTCTTGCGCGAACTCGTCCAGAAGGGATTTACGGTTGCCGCAGTCGACTATCCCGGCTACGGACTTTCCTCGGGGCGTCCGACGGAGAAGGGCTGTTATCGGAATGTGCATCGGCTCTATGACTGGCTGATTGAAAAACGCGGATTCGCCCCCGAGGACATCATTGTAAGCGGCTTTTCGATTGGTACGGGATCGGCGGTTGAACTGGCGGCGACGAAACCGGTCGGCGGCCTGGTGCTTGGAGCTCCTTTCCTGTCGGCACCGCGGGCGGTGACACGGGTGCGGCTGCTGCCGATTGATCCATTCCCCAATGCGCAGCGGGTGTTCAACGTAATTGCGTGTCCGATGTTGATCTTCCATGGAACCGATGACCATGTGGTGCCGTTTGCGCAGGGCGAGGAATTGGCGCGGATTTCCAAGAACCGCAATTGGGCCAAGGATGATGTCGAGCAACGGTTGCGATGGTATCGGGAGTTTGTGCCGGTCGAGGGCGCGGATCACGGGGAAGTGTCGGCGGTGTTGGGCGTTGACAAGTATTTGGACAAGGTCGCCGATTTCGCGAAAACGATTTGCACAGAAAAACGCAAAACCCCAGAACCCCCCGGCGCAACGGGGGACCTCAACGCCTATTGGGCAAGCCTATGGAGTTGGCGGGATGCCTGCAATCCGTTTCTCGCCGGAATCGTCTTTGGCGGAGTGGTTGTCGTCGTCATGATCTTCATACGCAGAAGACAGGTCCTTCGCGAGAAACGGTTGGCGCGGGAACGGTGTCGGCAGCTCGCAAAAGAGTTGGAGGGCAAACGGGTGGAATCGTTACCGAAGGAGCGAGAGAAGCTCGACAAGCCAATTCATATCGAGACGAAGACGATGCCGCTCGATCTGAAGAAAATGGTCAAAACCGGCGCCCCGTACGACAAGGGCGGCATGGGGTGATTCCGTTCTCCTAACTCCGGCTACCTTTCGCTGCGCACGCGCAGGTGAATTATGATATAATAGGCGACCGTGAACGAACAAGAGAAAAATTGTGTCGGCGTCGTGGAGACGCATGTGACCACGTTGAGCGTGCCTGCGGGCGGATTCCGTCTGGAGGAGGGCGGCGTGCTGCCGCGTGTCGACGTAGCGTGGGAAAGTTGTGGACTTGAACGTGCGGAAAACGACAATGTCGTCTTCATCTGCCATGCATTGACGGGCGATGCGCATGTGGCGGGGCGCCATCCGGGCGAGGAGAATCCCAGCGGCTGGTGGGAGAACATCGTGGGACCCGGCAAGGCGATCGACACGAACCGTTTCCGCGTCGTGTGTGCGAACGTACTCGGCGGATGCAAAGGGACGACGGGTCCCTCGAGCGTCAATCCCGCCACGGGCAAGCCGTGGGGCGGTGCATTTCCGCGTTTCACGATCGGCGACACGGTGGAAGTTTATCGTGCGCTGCTGCGCGAGCTGGGCGTCACGCATCTGGCGGGCCTCGTCGGCGGCAGCTTCGGCGGCATCCAGGTGATCGAATGGATCACGGCGCATCCAAATGAAGTCGATGCCGCGGTAATGATCGCCTCAGGTGCGGCGCTCAACGCGCAGGCCTTGGCATTTGACATCGTGGGGCGTTCCGCGATTACGCAGGACCCGCATTGGCACGGCGGCGACTTCTACGACAAGGCACCGGAGGACCGTCCGAACGTCGGTCTCGCCGAGGCGCGTCAGGTTGCGCACATCACCTATCTGTCGCTTGACCTGCTGAACCGGCGCTTCGGCCGCAAACTGCAGGAAGACTGGCTCACGAAAGACGCCGCCTGGCAGGAGGCGCATGCCGCGAAGTTCGGGACGCACTTTGCGATTGAAAGCTACCTCGGCTATCAGGCGCGCAAGTTCCTCGCCCGTTTCGACGCGAACAGCTATTTGCAGATCACGCATGCGATGGACCGTTACGACGCGGCGGTGAAGTATGGTTCGCTCGACGACGTGTGCAAGCGCATCACCTCGCGTCTGCTGCTGATTTCCATTTCCGGCGACTGGCTCTTCAGCGAAGAGCAGAGCCGTACGATCGCGGCGGCGATGTTGCGTCAGAACAAGCGCGTGACGTATTCGCACCTCGACATCAAGGTCGGACACGACGGCTTCCTGACGCATACAAAGGAACTCGGTCGCCTGCTGGGGGCGTTCTTCGCACCGACCTGCGAAGCGGTCGAAGCGGCCAAGCAGCGCAAGCTGGCGCCGATTGTGGATATGATTCCGTCCCAGTCGCGTGTTCTGGACATCGGATGCGGCTCGGGTTCGCTGCTGACGCTCCTGCGCGAGCAGAAGGGCGTGAAGGGCACCGGCATCGAAATCGACTTCGAGCGCATTGTGGGCAGTACGGCCCGCGATCTCGACGTGTTGTTTGAAGATGCGGACCAGGGACTCGGCCTTCTGCCGGACCGCGCCTACGACATGGCGGTTCTGAGCGAAACGCTGCAGACCGTGAAGAAGCCGCGTGAAATCCTCGTGAAGATCCTCGACAAGGCGAACGAGGCGATCGTGACGATTCCGAACTTCGCGGCGGTGGGGATCCGTTTCCATCTGCTCTTCACGGGGCGCATGCCGGTGGGCAGCGAACTGCCGTTCGAATGGTACGACACGCCCAATACGCACTTTTTCACCTTCGACGACTTCAAGGCGCTGTGCGCGCGCGAAGGAATCGAAATCAAGGAGGTCCGCGCGGAAGCCGCGGGCCTGTTCGGACGGTTGTTGCTGGCGCTGGGGCTGAAGAATCTCGGGGCCGACCGCCTCGTGTGCCGCCTGGCGCGCAAGGCGTGACAGACAGCAAGGAAAGGCGGGTGGCATGACGAAGAAAGTGAAATACATCCTCGTAGGCGTTGTGCTGGCGCTGATCGCGTGTGCTGTCGTGTTCCTGCTGAAGGCGGGTCCGAAGACGACGCAGGAGGAGTTGGCTGCCGCGAAACCGGCGGCGACGGAGCGTGCGGCGGCCAAGCCCGCCGCGCCTTCTCCCCGTTCGACGCCGACAGCCGCCGAGAAGGCACCGCGGGTTGCGTCCGCCGCCAAGACGGCGGATCCGGCGGATGCCGCCGACACGGACGAACCCGAAACGGAAGAAGACCGTGAAGAGAAACTCGTGAACGCCTTCGACGACCTGACGGACCGATGGCAGGATCCGGCGCCCGGCAAGGTGACGATGGAGGAGATCAGCCGGTTCCGCGAACAGTTCAACAAGGTGCCCAAAGACCGGAAGGACGAATGCATCCATCGCGCGCTCAATCTCATCCCCGACGAGAACGTGATGCTGCTTGCGGGTATCCTCTTTGACAAGACGCAGGAGAAAGATCTGCTCGAGGCGGTCTATAACGACATCCTCAATCGCGATGAAGAGGTGAAGAAGCCGATTCTCAAGGAGATTTTCAAGGACAAAGAACATCCGTGCTGGGCCGATACGGCCTGGATTCTCGATGTGACGAACGAATTACCGACGACAAAATAAAAGGAAAGGTTGACAAATGATGAAAATGGGAAAAATCGCATTGGGGTGTGCCGCGCTTGCGTGCGCAGCCGGGTGTACATCAGACCCCGAGGGGGTGACGAAGACGATGAACTTTCTGGGTACGGCTGCGGCCATCGCCATTGAAGCGACCCAGCCGCCGCCTCCGCCCCCGCCGCCGACGGTGGTCGTGCAGCAGCCCGTCGTTGTGGCACAGCCGGTGGTCGCCCAGCCTGTGGTCGTGGCACAGCCCGTGGTCCAGCAGCCGGTGATTCAGCAGCCTGTTGTCCAGCAGCCGGTTGTCCAGCAGCCCGTGGTCCAGCCGCCCGTGGTCCAGCAGCCTGTGGTCCAGCCGCCCGTGGTCCAGCAGCCGGTCGTTGAACAGCCCGTGGTGCAGCCGCCTGTGGCCCAGCCGCCCGCCGTCCAGGCGGCGGTACCGGCTGTCGACACGTCGGCATTTGCCTCGGCGGTGACGACGGCGAAGGATACGGCGGTGCCGGAATGCAAGTACGGTACGCTCACCTTCAAGAAGCCGGCGACCCCTGCGCAGATCAACACGGCCAAGGAAGCGATGGCGTCGTCGAATGTGCGGCTTGACCAGTTGCGCATCTGCTTCGAAAACGTGGACGATGCGACGATTGCGGCGGCGCTTTCCCAGTTCCCCGAGGCGGCGAGCGTCGAAGTGGACGATTCGGACATCAAGTCCATCGCGCCGTTTGCGTTGCTGCGCAATGCCACGCGGATCGCGATCAAGGACGTGAAGGCGCTGGACCTCAAGCCGCTGGCGGGCCTGACGAAGTTGGCGACGCTGTCGCTCACCTATTCGGAAGTGGCCGATTTTACGCCGATTGCGGGCTTGCCGGAGTTGCGGGACCTTGACTGCTATGGTGCGAAAGTGACGAGTTTTGCGCCGTTGGCGGCATGTCCGAAGCTCAAGCGCGTCTACTTCTATGCGGTTGAGTCGACGAAGGAAGGCTTCGATTCGCTCGGAACGCTCAAGCAGGTCACGCAGTTCCACGGCGGTCTCACGAAAATGACCTCCCTCGCGTGGTTGCGGCAAGTGCCGCAGGCCCAGGAGGTGAAGATCTTCGCCGAGAAGATCGACGACTACTCGCCGATTTCGTCCCTGCCGAACCTCACCTATCTGCGCCTGTGGAATCAGAACGGCGGAAATCTGGCGACGGCGGCGGGCGATCTTGCGTTCCTGGCGCCCTGCAAAAAACTGAAGAAGCTGGAATTGCCGGGCAGCCTTTACACGAATACAGCCGTGCTGGCCGGGCTGCCGGAGCTCGAGAGCGTGGACCTTTCAGGCGCCAAAGAGCCTGTCTCCATTGCTTTTGCGGCGAAACTGCCGAAGTTGACATGGTTGAATCTGTCGCGTACAACGGTGACGGACGGGGCGGTTGCAGCCTCCTTGCCGAAAACCGTTCGACTGACGACGGATAAAAAGACGCAGGGACTTCCCGCGGCGAACCCCTAATTCGCCCTTGAAATCCCCCCGAAGATATACTATAATATCACTTCTGTTTCGAAATAGGACTCAAGAGGAAACCAATGAACACCGATAATACGTCGCGTAACGACATTTGGAAATGGCTCGCGCTGTTGATCATCGCGGTATTTTCCATCTATATCACCTTCCCGGTGCAGGAGAAACTCCGCTACGGCCTTGATTTGAAGGGCGGTACGTCCTTCACGCTGGGCGTGGACAAGGATAAACTGCGCGAGACGATCATCGCCGCCAATCCGGCGCTCTCGAACGACACGGAGACGGTCGAGAAGAAGATGAACGAGACGCTGCAGGGGTGCGATGCGCGCACCATCCAGGTCGTGCGTCGTCGTGTGGACGGCATGGGCATGAACGAGCCTGTGATCCAGGGAATGAAGGATCACCGTCTGCTCGTGCAGTTGCCGGGCATTGACGAAGAGACGCGTGCGAAGACGAAGAAGTCGCTGCAGAGCGCGGCGTTCTTGGAATTCCGTCTGACGCATCCGCGCAATGACGAACTCATCAACAAGCTGATGACGACCGAGGCCAACCCGGAAGGGTATGAGCGTGGCGGCGAAGGCTTTGTGCGTACGAAGGACTATGAGAAGCTTGCGGCCCAGCCGGGCTATGCGGCGCGTCTCGCGTCCTTCCGTGTGCCGGATCCGCGCTACCAGTTCATGCTGGAGAAGGCGAAGGACGGTCTTTCCTATCGTGGCGCGTTCGTGAGCCGCAGTGCACCGGCGCGTGATGCGAAGGGCAATCCGATGCCGATCACGGGCGAGTACCTCACCTCGGCTTCGGTCGAGCGCGATCCGAACACCGGTTCGCTCGCCATCAGCTTCTCCTTCAACTCGAAGGGTGCGAAGCTCTTCTCCGACGTGACGCGCAACTATGTCGCGCATGGTCCGAAGAACCCGAGCGATCGTGGCCGTCAGCTGGCCATCATCCTCGATGACACGCTTGTCTCCGCGCCGGTCATCCAGAGCGAAATCGGTGCGCATGGTCAGATCACGGGCAGCTTCACGGCTGCGGAAGCGCAGCAGCTGGCGAACGACCTCAACGCGGGTGCGTTGCCGGCGCCGCTCAAGCTCCTTGCGGAGTCGTCCGTTTCGCCGACGGTCGGTGAAGACGCGAAGCACGCGGGCGTGATTGCCGCGGGTCTCGGTTTCGGCCTTGTCGCGCTCTTCATGTTCTTCTACTACTGGTATGCGGGTCTCGTGGCGGACATCGCGCTCTTCCTCGATGTCGCGCTCCTGCCGGCGGCGCTCGTGTTCGTTGCGAACGTGCTGGGCGTGTTCGCCAAGGATGCGTCGATGGGTGCGACGGGTTCGCTCCAGTTGCCGGTGCTCACGATGCCGGGTATTGCCGGTCTCGTGCTGACGCTCGGTATGGCGGTCGACGCGAATGTGATCATCTTCGAGCGCATCCGTGAAGAGTTCGCCCGCAAGGCCTCCACGGGGACCGCGATCAAGCAGGGCTACGGCCGTGCCTTCACGGCGATTCTCGACTCGAACATCACGACGATCGTGACGGGCGTGATCCTCTTCATCGTGGGCACGGGTCCGGTGCGTGGTTTCGCCATCACCCTCACGGGCGGTGTGATCATCTCGATGTTCACGGCCGTGGTTGTGACGCGTCTCGTCTTCGACAACACGACGAAGCCCGAGAGCATGAAGCCCTTCAAGATGCTCAACATCTTCAAGAAGACGCCGAATGTCGACTTCGTCAAGATCGGCAAGCCGCTCTGCCTCGCGGCGTTTGTGGTCTGCTTCCTCTCGGTGGCGATCTTCGGCATCCGTGCGATGACGAAGCCGGAGTCCGTGCTGGCGGTCGACCTCACGGGTGGTACGTCGCTCGTCTACTCGGTGGATGAGAAGGCGAAGCCGGCCGACGGTGAAGTGCGCAAGGCGATGGCCGACTTCGATAACGCGGCGGTTGTTCAGTACATGGGCGACCAGTTGCTCGTGAAGACGGGTGAAACGGCCGAAACGGCGAAGGGCAAGGAACTCGCGAAGGGCGATGTCGGTGCCTATGTGACGAAGCTCCTCCAGGAGAAGTTCCCGAAGGCCGGCATCAAGTCCGTCTCGGTGGACGAAATCGGTTCGATGGTCGGCGCCGACCTGAAGAAGTCCGGTACCTGGGCGGTGATCCTCTCGCTCTGCGCGATTCTGATCTATGTCGGCTTCCGCTTCGAGTTCGGTTTCGGTCTGGGCGCGCTCGTGGCACTGGCGCACGACGTGATGATTTCGCTCGGCCTCTTCTCGCTCTGCGGCCGTCAGGTCTCGCTGCTCGTGGTGACGGCGTTGCTGACGATCGTCGGTTACTCCGTGAACGATACGATCGTCGTGTTCGACCGTATCCGTGAAGACCTCCGCCGCGATCAGAAGTCCGACTTCAAGACGCTCGCCAACCGTGCGTTGAACGAGTGCCTGAGCCGTACGGTGATCACGTCGGTGACGACGTTCTTCGCGGTGGTCGCGCTCTTCGCCTTCGGCGATGGTTCGATCTTCGACTTCGCGCTCACGATGCTCTTCGGTGTCGTCGCGGGTACGTTCTCGTCGGTCTGCGTTGCGACGCCGATCATGATGGCCTTCTACAAGGGCAAGCGCCCGACGTTCGAGAAGGAAGAGGGCAGCTCTGAAGAGCAGCAGTAAGCGCCTCTGAGCCTCGAAACAAAGGAAAACCTCTCCGGTCCCCCGGAGGGGTTTTCTTTTTTTCTGTTTCTCCACTTCGTTTCGCGTGTTTCGTGGTATAATATGTACCTATGAAAAAAGAAGCCCTGAAGAGAGTCCGTATTACCGATACAACCCTGCGTGACGCGCATCAGTCGTTGTGGGCCACGCGCATGCGGACCGATGACATTCTGAAGATTGCCGAGACGATCGACAATGCCGGTTACTATTCCCTTGAATGCTGGGGCGGTGCGACCTTTGACGTGTGCATGCGCTTTCTGCGTGAAAATCCGTGGGAGCGTCTGCGCCAGATCAAGGCGGTCTGCAAGAAGACGCCGCTGCAGATGCTGGGGCGCGGACAGAACGTGCTCGGCTACAAGCATTATCCGGACGACATCGTCGAGCGTTTCATCGCGCTTGCGTGTGAAAACGGCATGGACATCTTCCGCGTTTTCGACGCGTTGAACGATCCGCGCAACCTGGAGAAGGCCATTTCGTGCGTCAAGAAGTACGGCGGACACGCCCAGGGCACGATTTCCTACACGACTTCGCCGGTCCATACCGTCGAGAAATACGTGTCGCTTGCAAAGGAGCAGCAGGCGATGGGCATCGACTCGCTTGCGATCAAGGACATGGCGGGCATCCTCACCCCGGGTGCGGCGCGTGAACTCGTGGGGGCGCTCGTGAAGGCGTGTCCGGACCTGCCGTTGCAGATCCACTCGCACATGACAAGCGGCATGGCGGCGGCGATGTACATGGCGGCCGTCGAGGCCGGTGCGGGCTGTGTGGATACGGCGATTTCCACGATGAGTTCGTTCTCGAGCCAGCCGCCCTGCGAGTCGATTGTGTCGATTCTGGAGTCCGAAGGTTTTGATACGGGACTCGACCGCGTCAAACTCGGCGAGATCAATGCCTATTTCAAGGAACTCAAAACCACGCGCCAGCCGGCGAGTTCGCGCAAGGTCGAACCGGTGGATGCGGGCGTTCTCGTGCATGCGATTCCGGGCGGGATGATTTCGAATCTCCGCAGCCAGCTGGCCCAGCAGGGGGCGCTGGACCGCTTGCCGGAAGTGCTGGCCGAACTGCCCAAGACGCGTGCGGACATGGGCTATCCGCCGCTCGTGACGCCGACTTCGCAGATCGTGGGCGTGCAGTCCGTGCTGAATGTGCTGTCGGGCAAGCGCTATTCGATGATTACCGACGAGACGAAGCACTATGCGGCCGGCTACTACGGACGCACGCCGGCGCCGATCGAAAAGAAGCTGCAGAAGAAGCTGATGGGCGATCTGAAGCCGATCACGTGCCGTCCGGCCGACTTGCTCAAGCCGGGTCTCGCGGCGGCGGCGAAGGAGATTCCCGCGAAGTTCATCCAGGCGGAAGAGGACATCCTGAGCTATTGCCTGTTCCCGGAAGTGGCGCTCGGCTATTTCAAGTGGCGTGCGCAGCCGGCGGACGCGAAGGATCCGATTCCGGCCGACGTTGAGATGCAGAAGAAGGACGAAGCCGCCCAGGCTCCGTGTGCGGTCAGTGCCGAAGACGCGAAGTTCGCGCAGATCGGCCGCCAGTTCGCGTCGCTGATGGCGATGCTGGGTGGCGCGAAGGTCGATCTGGCTGCTGTTCCGTCCGCACCTGTGCCGCCTGCCGAAGAGGAGCCGCATGCGGCGGCGGCCGCGCCGGCCGAACCGCAGGGGACGCCCGTGAAGGCGCCGCTCAACGGCACGTTCTACCGCAGTGCGGGTCCGGGCAAGCCCGAGCTCGCAAAGGACGGGGCCGCCGTGAAGGCGGGCGAACCGTGCTGCATCGTTGAAGCGATGAAGCTTTTCAACCCGATCAAGACGACGGCGGCGGGTACGATCACGTTCCTCGTGAAGCACGGGGAGCCCGTGACGAAGGGACAGACCCTCGCGGTCATTTCCTGACGGTTTCGACAATCGTTCATCTGAAGACGAAGGAGAAGTATCATGCACATAAGTGTTACAGCCGCAGCCTGGATCTGGCTTTTTCTCGGTGCCTTGTTGATGCTGGCGGAACTTGTCAGCCCGGGATTCGTGATTTTCTTCTTCGGCCTTGGTGCGACGACGGTTGCCGCCTGCAAGTGGCTTTTGCCGAGTCTTCCCATCAGCTGGCAGCTGGCGCTCTTTTCGGTGTTTTCGATCGTCTATCTCGTCCTGCTGCGCCGCTGGATCAAGGGCGTGTTCATGGGCGAGACGGAAGCTTCGCAGCAACTGCAGAGCGAGTATGTGGGCCGCATCGGCAAGGTCGTCGCGGCGACGAGCGCCGATGTGCCAGGCCGGATTGTCGTGGGGGATGCCGAGTGGTCGGCGGTCTCCGAACAGCCGATTCCCGAGGGAACGACGGTCAAGGTCGTTCAGCAGAAGAACCTGACGTTTACCGTGGTCGCGGTCTAAGCAATGTCCGAGCAGCCGATTTGCCATATCGTTGCCGGTCCGAACGGTTCTGGCAAAAGCACCTTTGCGCTCCAGTATCTGCCGGAGTATGCGGGTGCGATCGAGTATGTCAATCCGGACCTGCTCGCGCAGGGCATGTCGCCCGTCGACATCAGTCTTTCCGCGTTGAAGGCGGGCAAGCTTGCTTTACGGCGCATTGCCACGCTGATCGAGCAGAAGGTGTCCTTCGGATTCGAAACGACGCTTTCGGGTCGGGCCTATCTGCATTTGCTTGCGCGGGCGAAGGAACTGGGGTACGCGATCAACCTCTACTATCTGTGGATGCCATGTCTGGCGATGTTGCCGTCGCGCATCCGCCATCGGGTGCTGGCGGGCGGACACGACGTGCCGACGCGTGATGTCGTGCGGCGCTATGTGCGTTCGCGGGAGAATCTGCGCGACTATGCCGAACTGGCGGACAAGTTGCTGATCTTCGACGCCGTCACGCCGGTCCAGCAGCTCATCTGGCGGCGTAATGGTGCGGTGTCGGACATCGTACCCGAGCGGGCGCAGGCGATGCGGGCGGATTTGGGACTTTGATCGGGCCGATAGAAGTCGATGTAAAAAAAGGAGAAGAAAATGACGATGAAGAAAAAGGTTCTGGTTTTGGCGGCGTTGCTGTGTGCCGCCGTGTGGGGCGAGGGCGTGTGCGAACCGGGGTTCAAGCCGATGTTCAACGGACGCGACCTCACGGGGTGGGAAGGCGCCACGAACACGTACGCGGTGACGAAGGAGGGATATCTCACCTGTCTGCAGCGCGACACGAAGGGCGGCGCCAAGGTCGTTCGCAACCTCTGGACGGTGAAGGACTATGCGAACTTTGTCATTCGTTTCGATGTGAAGCTGCCGCCGAATGCCAACAACGGCCTGGGCATTCGCACGCCGCCGAATGGCTGGTGCTCGCACGACGGCATGGAAATCCAGCTGCTCGACGACTGGGGCCCGGCGTGGAACGGCGCGCACAAGTTGTACGACTCGCAGTACACGGGGTCCATCTACGGCGTCGTGCCGCCGGCGCGCAAGGCCAACGGCGAAAGCTATCTGAACAAGCCGGGCGAATGGAATAGCGTCGAGGTGACGGCGAACGGCTCGCGGATCACCGTTGTTTTGAACGGTACGAAGATTGTCGATGCGGATGTCTCGAAGTACGATCCGGAAGGGGCGTATCTCCCAGACAAGCACAAGCATCCGGGCCTGCGCCGGAAGACCGGGCGCATCCACTGGTGTGGACACGGCCGTGAAATCTACTGGCGCAATGTGCGGATCAAGGAGCTCTAAATTGTCCGACTCGATGACACAAGACCGCACGGCCTGGCCCGAGGACGCGCGCAACGCCCAGGAGGCGATGGATGTCGCGTCCTGGGATGCCGTTGAAGCCTATCGCGATACGGGCGAGATGGTGCCGGGCGTCGATGAAAAAGGCAATCTCTGCTTCCGGACGGTGGACGAAACGTTGCGTCTGCGGGAGGACTACGAGATGCGCAAGCGTGCGTCGGGCGAATGGCGGCGTCAGAACCTGATCAATCAGTTCAAGGCCGCCGGCGTGCCGTTGACGCCGGATGTTTGGGAGCGGCTGGCGGCCGATCGTCGGCAGGCGCTGGAAGACGATCTCGCGTGGATTCATCCGTGAGTGAGTCCAGGTGAAAACGACGTTCGTTCATTTGGGAGAGTGATGATGTTGAAGACGGAGATGCGGAACCCGCGGACGATGCATTTGGACAAGATGTCCACGAAGGACATGCTGGCCGTGATGCAGGATGAAACGCGTGTGGCTGTACAGGCGGTCGATGCGGCGTTGGAGGATGTCGGGAAGGCGGTGGACGCGATTGCCGTGGCGATGGTGAAGGGCGGTCGTCTTGTCTATGTCGGTGCGGGAACGTCGGGGCGGCTTGGCGTTTTGGACGCCTCGGAGTGTCCGCCGACCTTTGGCGTGCCGGAGGACCGCGTGGTGGGGTTGCTCGCGGGCGGCCTCGCGGCGTTCTCGCGCGCAGGCGAACCCGAGGAGGACGATCCCGCGGGGGGAGAAAAGGCGTTTCTCGCCCTCGCGCCAAATGCGAACGATGTGGTCGTGGGCATTAGCGCGGCAGGAGGTGCGAAGTTCGTGCTGGGAGCATTGGCGGCGGCGAAGAAGTGCGGTTGCCTGACGGTGGCGGTGACTTCCAACGCGGGTTCGCCGCTCGACCAGTGCGCGGATATTTCGATTGTAACGGATACGGGTGCGGAAGTGGTGACGGGATCGACGCGCCTCAAAGCCGGGACTGCGCAGAAGCTCGTGCTGAATATGATTTCAACGGCCGTGATGGTCAAGCTGGGTAATGTCTACGAGAACGTCATGGTCAATCTCAAGCCGAGCAACGAAAAGCTGAAGGCGCGGATGGTGGGCATTGTGGCCGATCTGCTGCGGGTCGATCGTTCGGCGGCGGAAGCGCGGCTGGCGGCCAATGCGTGGAGCATTCGACAGGCCCTCACAGCGGCGCAGTGAGATCGGATAATCAACAGAAACGGAGGGTAGGAGATGTTGAGGACAATCAAGGGAACGGATGCCGTCGCGGTGAATCGGCGGTCTTTTATCGTCGGTTTGGGTGCGGGCCTGTGCTGTTTGGGTACGGGTGCGGCGCCGATATTGGGCGAGCCGGTGTTGACCGTGGTCCATTGCGGCGATCCGCAGTTGGGATTCGGGCAGGAACGTCCGGATCCGTATGTGGCGGATTTGGCGCGGTTTGAAAAGGTCATTGCGCGGATCGATGCGATCAAGCCCGACGCCGTGGCGATCTGCGGCGATATGGTGAATGTGTGGCAGCAGCAGCTGCAGGACTGGCCTCGGCTCGTCAAGAAGATCAAGCAGCCGCTTTTCGTGGCGCCGGGCAACCATGACATGGGCGGCGATCCGATCAAGCCGATGGCACTCGATTTGTTCAACGAGGCGTATGGGGCCGATCACCGTTCGCAGGTGGTGAAGGGCTGGAAGTTCATCGTCGCGAATACGCAGTATGTCTTCAAGTGCAACAAGGGTCCGGCGCAGCGCGAACACGATGCGTGGCTCAAGGCCGAGCTTGCGTCCGGCAAGGCGGCCGGACAGCCGATGATTCTCGTGACCCACGTACCGCCGTATGCGCAGAAGCTCGAGGAGAGGGACGGGTACTACAACTACCCGAAGGCGACGCGCGTGGCGACGCTGGATCAATATGTTTCGTGTGGCTTGCGCTTCCATCTAGCCGGCCATCTGCATAGGACGGCGCAGCGTACGTACAAAGGCCTGCCGATCCTCAATGCGGAGACGACCTGCAACAATTTCGACAAGCGCCCCTTCGGCTTCCGTCTGCTGAAAGTCTATGCGGACAACCGATACACCTGGGAATTTGTCGCGATCTAACGTCGTATGAGTGAAACGACGGAGACCGAAGGTACTCGGTCCGCGGCTGGAATCCGCGCCCCAACGAGGGCGCTTTCCACGAATCCACACCGCATCCGCTCACTGACCGATTACACTACAAAGAGAAAAGCGATTGTCCCATCGCCTTCGTCTGTGGTATAATAATGTTGTTTCGACAAGGGGAACTCGTGCGCGAACGGCATTTGAGGGAAAAGTTTGAAAACAGCTCTTAAAGTATTGAATGAACTTGTCGCTGAAAAGGTGATTAAGGACTATGCCATCGGCGGTGCGATGGGGGCCATGTTTTACTAGGTTGAGAGTTCAGATGTTTCTCGAATCTGAAGGTTTTGACGAAGATAAATTCGAATTGATTTTAACCAAGTTTAATTTAGCGAGGGACAAGGCACAATGACGGCAATGAGACCATTGTCTCCTTCCCAATATGCGAAGGAAAATTTTCGCCGCAGGCAGGCGGCATTGTCGTATCCGCAAAAGGTTCGGCAGTTGGTTGAATTGCAGAGGCGATTGGTGCCTATCTACGCTGCTAGAGGAAAGACGATTGTCCCTTGGCGTGATGTTTGAGAAAGCGACTGCCCCATCGCCTTCGTCTGTGGTATAATAGTGCTGTTTCGACAAGCGCCCCTTCGGATTCCGTCTGCTGAAAGTCTATGCGGACAACTGATACACCTGGGAGTTCATCGCAATCTGACGGCGTGATGAGCGAAACGACGGAAGCCGAAAACGAAAGAAGATTGGTTTCTGCACCGATATATGATATAATGCCATCGACATCTTAAAAGGCAATCACCAATGGAGAAATGAATTAACCATTAGACGCGAAAATCGGCGGAGTAACGCACCGCCAAACGATTTTGCATAACTGCAAACGCGACGTTCTCTTGAAAAGCCCTGGAAAGTTTTTCAAAACTATGAACGACGAGTTGGCGGGAATGCGCCCCTTTCGGGGGCGCATTCCTTGCCGTCTTGTATTCATAGTTGGGTTTCTTCCAGGGCACCCTCAAGAGAGTATGAGATGAGCGAGGGGTGCGTCCTCGAATTCTTTTCATCCTCCGACGCGTGCGCGGAAGAAAGGATGAAAAGATGAACAAGCAGCAATTAGCATCGAAGATTTGGGAATCGGCCAACAAGATGCGGTCGAAGATCGAGGCGAACGAGTACAAGGACTACATTCTCGGCTTTATCTTCTACAAGTTCCTGTCCGACAAGGAGGAACGTCAGCTGCGTGCGGATGGCATGACGGACAAGGAGCTTGCCGCGCTTTCCGAATCGGATGTGGATGCCGTCCGCTATTGCCAGGATAAGCTTGGCTATTTCATTGCGTATGACCATCTCTTTTCAACATGGCTGAAGAAGGACGAGGCGAAGACCTTTGCCGTTTCTGATGTGCAGGACGCCTTGACGGCATTCGAGCGGCTGGTCGGTGCTAATTACAAACCGGTCTTCGACAAGATTTTCGATACGCTTCAACTGGGGCTTCGCAAGCTCGGCGAATCGACGGGTTTGCAGACGAAGGCGATTGCGGCGCTCTTGCAACTGATCAAGGATATTCCGATGGACGGGCGCCAGGACTATGATGTCCTTGGTTTTATCTACGAATACCTCATCAGCAATTTTGCCGCGAATGCGGGCAAGAAGGCCGGTGAGTTCTATACGCCGCATGAAGTGTCCGTCATGATGAGTGAAATCATCGCGCATCATCTTCAGGGACGCGAGGAGATCCAGATTTACGATCCGACCAGCGGATCGGGTTCGCTCCTGATCAACATCGGTAAGTCGGTCGCCAAGTTCATGCACGACCGCGGCAAGATCAAGTATTACGCGCAGGAACTGAAGGAGAACACCTACAACTTGACGCGCATGAATCTTGTGATGCGCGGCATTGACGCGGCGAATATCGCGACTCGCAATGCGGATACGTTGGAGGAAGACTGGCCGATGGCGGACGAGTCGGGTTCGGGATTGAATCCGCTCTATGTTGATGCGGTTGTCTCGAATCCGCCTTACTCGCAGAACTGGACGCCGGATGAAGCGAAGAAGTCCGATCCGAGGTATTCGTTCGGCCTGGCACCGAAGTCGAAGGCGGATTATGCCTTCCTTCTGCACGACCTTTATCACATCAAGCCCGATGGTATCATGACCATCGTCCTTCCACATGGCGTTCTTTTTCGTGGTGACGAGGAAGGGGATATCCGCAAGAATCTCATCGAGCACAATAATATTGACGCGGTGATCGGGCTTCCGCCGGATATCTTCTTTGGAACGGGCATCCCGACGCTAGTCATGGTTCTGAAGAAACAGCGGAAGGACGATGGCGTTTTCTTCGTCGACGCTTCACGCGGCTTTGTGAAGTCCGGCAAGAAGAACAAGCTCCGTGCGTGTGACATTCGCCGGATCGTCGATGCCGTGGTCGCACGAAAGGACATTGCGAAATTCTGTCGCCTTGTTTCGCGTGATGAAATCCGCCGCAACGACTACAACCTCAACATCCCGCGATATGTCGATTCGTCCGACGATCCCGAGACCTGGGATCTTTACGCGACGATGGCGGGAGGCGTGCCGGAGTCCGAGATCGATTCGCTGGATGCGTATTGGAAGGTGTTCCGCGGTTTGCGCGAGGCGTTGTTCACATTCGACGGAACGCCGTATGCCCGGTTGAAGGACGGCGATCTTCTGGAACTGACCGAGAAACATAAGAGCGTTCGGGCTTTTCGTGATGAGTTTGCGAAAGCTGTTCAGGGCTTCCCCGATTATCTGTCGAAGGAACTTCTTGATGGAATGATGAAGCTCTCTGTGGTGCAGGAGGCGGACAGGATTGCGGCGGAAATCTTCCGTCGGCTGGAGGATGTGCCGCTGGTTAATCCGTATGAAGCCTATCAGCATTTGGCCGAATGCTGGGTACAAACGGCAAACGACCTTGAAATGATCCAGCAAGAAGGGTTCGAAGCGGTTCGACTTGTCGATCCGAACATGGTGCTGAAGAAGAAGGACGGCAAGGAGCAACCGGTTCAGGATGGTTGGGTCGGGCACATCATTCCGTTTGATCTCGTGCAGAGAACGCTGTTGGCGGATGAGGCGAAGAAGATCGCCGACAAGGAACGCGAGCTTGAAGATGCCGGTTCACGGCTTTTGTTGTTGATGGACGAGATGGACGATGACGACAAGGAAAAGTATCTGAATGACGACAATGATGCGTTTGACGGCAAGAAGGTGTCGGTGCGGGTGGCCGAAATCTTCGCGGAACAATTTGGCTGTCTTCGCGTCAAGAAAGCGGGGCAGCTTCAAAACTTGGCGGACAATGGAAATCTTGTCGAGGGTTCGATAGATGACGTTCTCGTCAAGGCGTTGACGGCGATCGAGCGGGAAAAGGCGCTCAAAAAGGCGATTAAGGAAATGCGTGCTGCACTTCACGAGTTGACGAAGCAGACGGTTGGATCGCTTTCTGATGATGACGCGCGGATGTTGCTGGAGCAGAAGTGGATCCTGCCGCTATACGCCCGCATTTACAGTCTGTCAAACGGTGTCGTGGATTCGCTCATTGAGGCCGTCAGGAAACTTGCCGCGAAATACGCTGAGACTTTCAACGATGTCGAACGAGAGATGGACGTGGCGCGAAGTGAACTCGGCGCGCTTCTTGGCGAACTCACCGGCAACGAATTCGACCTGAAGGGAGTCAAGGCCCTCGCCAAGGTTGTGGGAGGCGGGAAATGACGCGGGCAAGCGAAAAAGTTGCCGTGCCGCGGTTGCGGTTCAAGGGGTGTGAAGGGGCGTGGAGTTCAGAACCTTTTGCGAAGTTTGTAGAACGTCGAACTGTGGCGGCTGATGATGATCGGCTGCCTTGTGTAGAATATGAGGATATCGTTTCGGGTGAAGGTAGATTGAATGATGCTTTCCCCAAGAAACAAACACATAAGAAGGGGCTTTTGTTTGAGCCTGACGATGTGTTGTTCGGTAAATTGCGGCCTTACTTGCGAAACCAGCTTCGAGCTGAATTCAAAGGCATTGCCGTTGGCGACTTTTGGGTGTTTAGAGGAACGTCGATTTGTGGAAAGTTTCTTTATGCATTAACAGAGAGCGAGGGGTTTCAATTCATTGCCAACATTTCGGCTGGTAGTAAAATGCCGCGTTCGGACTGGAACCTCGTTTCCTCGACTCAATTTTCATACCCGCATGATTCGATGGAGCAGGATAAAATTGGGCAAGGATTTCAAACCATCGACACGACCGTTTCACTATGTGAATCTCGTCTTTCCTCTCTTCGCCAGTTGAAACGGGCGATGCTGGTGAAGATGTTTCCGCAGCCGGGACAGTGCGTACCCGAAATTCGCTTCAAGGGATTTGGGGGGAAGTGGAAAGAGAAGCGATTGGGATGTAGTTTTACTATGCGTCACGAGGAAAATGCTGATAAGCGTTTTACAGAAATTCTTTCTGTAATGAAGGATATTGGGGTAATTCGATATGCTGATAAAGGCAATGTGGGTAATAAAGCAAAAGAAGACATGTCTCGATATATGGTTGCTCGTGCCGATGATATTGTGCTTAATAGCATGAATGTGATTATTGGCTCTGTTGGGGTTTCGCATTACGATGGCTGTATTAGTCCGGTGTATTACGCATTAACACCCAAGGCAGAAACTTGCTCGGAATTTTTTGGCTATTGGTTTTGGCGTAAGGAAACGCAAAAGCTGCTTGCGTCCAGAGCGTGTGGAATGATGGAAATTAGGCGCAAGGTTTCAGAAAGTGATCTTCTGGCAATTTCGGTCTTAACACCTACTCTCCCCGAGCAGCGGAAGATTGCCGCGTTCTTCCGCAACTTGGATCGATTGATCGGAGCGGTGGAGAAGAAGGTGATGAAACTACGGAAAGTGAAGTCGTCGCTCTTGGAGCGGATGTTCGTGTAAGGAGGTACATAATGGCGTTTTCAGATGAGGGAGATTTTGAACGGGCATTGATTACCGTCCTTTTTGACAAGGGATGGAGTCGCGAGGTCATCAAGTATCCGACAGAGAAGGACTTGATTCGCAACTGGGCGGACATTCTGTATCGCAACAACTGTACCGTTGACCGTCTTGACAAGTATCCGCTCACGGATTCGGAGATGGGGCAGATTCTTGATCAGATCAAGGTGTTGGGTTCACCCTACGAGTTGAACGGGTTCATCAACGGGAAGACGGTTTCGATCGTACGCGACAATCCCGACGACAAAGCGCATTTGGGGAAGTCGATTCCGCTCAAGATCTACGACCGCAACGAGATCGCGGGAGGGACGAGCGTCTATCAGATTGCCGAACAGCCTCGCTTTGCACCACGCAATAAGATGTTTCCGGCTCGGCGGGGCGACTTCATGTTGCTCATCAATGGCATGCCGGTTATCCACGTGGAACTGAAACGCAGCAAGGTGGACGTTACCCAGGCGGCGTATCAGATTCAGAACTATTCGCATGAAGGCGTGTTTCGTGGAATCTTCTCATTGGTGCAGGTGTTCGTGGCGATGACGCCGGAAGAGACTGTGTACTTCGCGAATCCGGGAGACGGCCAACCGCTCGATCCGCAATGGTTCTTCCATTGGGCGGACCGCAACAACGAGCCGATCAACGACTGGAAGAAGATCGCGGAGCATCTGCTGTCGATTCCCATGGCACATCAGATGATCGGATTCTATACGGTCGCGGACGGAGATGACGAAAAGCTCAAGGTCATGCGCAGCTACCAGTATTACGCGGCTATGAGCGTGGCGAAGCGTGTGTCGGAAGTCGATTGGACGGCGCGTGAAATCTTGGGTGGTTTCATCTGGCACACAACGGGTTCTGGCAAGACGATGACGAGCTTCAAGAGCGCCCAACTTATCTCCGAGTCGAACGACGCGGACAAGGTTGTGTTCCTGCTGGATCGCATAGAACTCGGTACGCAGACGGCGCAGAACTTCAAGAACTTCGCCGATGATGCGACCGATGTACAGGAGACGGAGAATACGGATGCGCTGATCTCAAAACTCAAAAGCACGGCGGGCGCGGACAAGTTGATCGTAACATCTCTTCAGAAAATGAGCCGGATCAAGGATGAGGCCACCAAGGCCGCTGACATTGCGATCATTCGTCGCAAGCGCGTCGTGTTCGTCGTGGACGAGGCGCATCGCGACACGGCGGGGGAAATGTTGGGGACGATTAAGAAGACTTTCCCTGAGGCAATTTTCTTTGGTTTCTCTGGGACGCCGATTCTGTCTCTCAAAAGTGTTAACGGGAAACTCACGAGCGACATCTTCGGGGGTGAGCTGCATCGGTACAGTATCGCCGACGGGATTCGCGACAAGAACGTCCTCGGGTTCGACCCGAATCTCGTACAGATCTATCCTGATGCGGACATCCGGCAGAAGGTTGCGCTTCGTGCGGCCAATGCCAAGGACGAGGCGGAGGCGTTGGCAGATTCGGACAAGTCGAAGGTCTATCTCAAGTACATGAGCGGGGCAGTGTCGATGGAGGAAATCGAGACGAAGCTCCCGGCCGGACAATACGACAATAACGGTTATCGGCAGAAGGTTGTCGAACACATTTCGCACGGATGGGCGGTGACCAGCCGTGCGGGAAAGTTCCATGCGCTCCTGGCGACGTCCTCCATCGCCGAAGCGATCGAATACTACAAGCTCTTTAAGTTGCAAGCGCCGCAGTTGAAGGTGTCGGCTTTGTTCGATCCGAATATCGACAACGACGCGGGTGGAACGGAAAAGTCCGATGCGATGGCCGAGATTCTGACGGACTACAACACGCGTTACGGCAAGCGGTTCACGATTCCACATTGGGCGACCTACAAAAAGGATGTCGCCTTGCGTCTGGCACACCGGAAGCCATACGCGAATATTGATTCGGTTCCTGAAGCAAGGCTAGACCTGCTGATTGTCGTTGACCAGATGTTGACGGGATATGACTCGAAGTGGATTAATACGTTGTTTCTGGACAAGGTGTTGGAAAACGAGCGCATCGTTCAGGCGTTTTCGCGGACGAATCGTTTGTTTGGTCCCGACAAGCCGTTCGGTAATATCTACTATTACCGGAAGCCGAATACAATGCGCTCCAATATCAAGAATGCCCTGAAGGAGTATTCAGGAGACAAGCCGGTTCAGGTGTTCGTCAGCAAGCTTGGGGACAATCTTCTGGCGGCAAACGGCTGCTTTGCGAACTTGCGGAACCTCTTTACGTTGGCCAGAGCGCCGGATTTTGAAAAATTACCAGATGAAGAGTCGGAGTGTGAACGATTCGCTGTGTTGTTCGTCGAATTCAGCGAACTTGTGAGTGCCGTTGAAGTCCAGGGTTTTCGGTGGGGGCAGGAGGAATACTTTCCAAAGGCGACGGGGAAAGATAAACCGATCAAGGTCGACTTCACGTATGAGAACTATCAGGCACTCTGTCAGCGCTATAAAGAACTGTTGGCGGGGATGGCGGGCGGTGGCCCTGGAGGCGGTGGAGGTGGTGGCTCGGGCGGTGTGCCGCCGTTCGTAATCAAACCGACGATCATCCAGATTGGAACGGGACGGATTGATGCGAACTATATGAACTCGCGGTTCTCTAAATTCCTGAAGACATTGCCAAGTAGTGCCGAACAGCAAGCGCTGCTGGACGAACTTCATCGTTCGTTTGCGACTCTTGGTCAGGAAGATCAGCGTTCTGCCAAACAGATTTTGGCTGACATCCAGAATGGGGACCTGACCGTTGATCCGCTCAAGACCTTTACGGACTACATTGCCGAATATGCCGAGCGGGCAAAGAATGATCAGATTCATCAATTTGCAGACACTTTTGGCGCCGATGAGATGATGCTGCGTTCCATTATGAGTCATCCGGTGACGGAGGCGACGCTTAACCAGTTCAAACGATTTGACTTGTTGATTGAAACTGTTGATCGAGAGAAGGCGAAAAAATACTTTTCAACCGTGGTGGGTCATCCGATCTCGGGATTTGCTGTCACGTCGAAAATCGATGACCTATTTCGTAGGTTCATCCTGCAAGGAGGGTTCCCGATTTCGAACATCGCTCCGTATAGAGGCTATAATTATGGAGCGGATGCACCCGAGGAAGGTGATTGGAAAGGTCGTATGGCGGCGTTTGAGGAAGCTGATGCGTAAGGGTGAGACCATACCTGAAGAACTGCGCAATCAGTTCACGAAGCGGAATGACATCGAGATGATGCCGCGCGAGCAGTTACGTCGTGCGCCGAATCCTCGTTTGGTGTCGGATGAAGACTTGATCGCAATCCTTTTGCGGACAGGTTCGCATGGCTGCGATGTGAAGGAATTGTCGCGGCGGCTTATCGCGGTGTTCGGTTCGCTGAAGACGCTGATCACTTCCGACTGGCGGACGATTGAGAATCGTGTCAAGGAATACAACCGACAACATCCAGAGAATCGGCTGAAGGGTTTAGGCCCGGTCAAGTGTCTTGAGCTCTCCGCTGCGTTTGAGCTCGGCTATCGACGGCAGCGTCTTTCACCTGACGACATTCACAATGTGAAGGTGAGGACGGCGGAGGATGCTTACCAGATTTTTCGCGCTTCTTTTGCCGTGGATGACGAACAGGAGAACGTATTCGTGCTGCCGTTGGATGCTGACAGGCGTCCGATTTGCGAGCCGATCCTCGTTTCGCGCGGTACGACGGATGGCGTGATCATGCATCCGCGCGAGATTTTCAAGCACGCGATTCGCTGGAGTGCGAATTCAATCGTCGTTGCACATAACCATCCGTGCGGAAATCCAACACCCGGCCCGAAGGATATTGCTCAAACAAAGTCCCTGCTCGAAGTGTCCGAAATCGTCGGTGTGCGATTGTTCGATCATCTTGTTCTTGGCGCAGGGGATTACGTCTCGTTTCGTGAAACTGGTTTGTTGAAATTCAATTGATTCTGATTGGCGAATGCGGAAGATTCGTTTGCCACGAGAGGAATAAATCGAGTATAATACTCGTCAGATGACGAGACTGGATGGCAAGTAATGGTTGAAAACATCCAATCAATCTGTATCAATACGGCCTACGCCTGCGCGGCAGGAGTGGGTGTGGCTGTCGTTGCCTACGGTGCTGCGCACGGCATGAAGCTTCTTTCCGGCGGTGTGAAATGTCTTGCGGCGGCGTCGCTTGCCGGCTCTCTCATCTTCGGTGGTATGGTCGTGACAAGTGTTCATGTCGCAGGGGCCAAAACGAACGACACGCAGCAAGTCGGAGGTGACACGAACCAAATTGAAAATGAAAAATGGAGAATGGAGAATTCGGGAGGGCGCACCACAATTTTACATTCTCCATTTTCAATTTTACATTCGGCATCGCCCATCACCGACGACGACATTGCGCTGGGCTGGCGCGTTGTCTTGGTGAGTTCGAATGCGCTGGCGGCCTCGACGTTCACGATGCCGTCGCATGCGACGGTGTGGGAGGATGCACGCGACTTTGGCGCGGGCTGGGGCAGCTGGAAGATTCCCTTTGGCGGCTGGCG
>JAZUGW010000120.1:0-9235 GCA_045641465.1 Kiritimatiellia bacterium
GTGTCAGGATGCTTCTTCAGCCAACGGTTGAGGTTCACGCCGCGTGCGAGGTCCATCACGAGGTAGTAGTCGCCGCGATCGTCCTTCTCGAGCGTCTTGATACCGCAGATGTTCGGATGGCGCAGCCCCTCGACGAGGGAATAATTGTCGCGGATCTCCTCCATCTCGTCGGCGTTGTGCGAGACTTCGGGCGGGAGCCCCTTCACGGCGACTTCCACGCCACCGACCTTGTCGAGGCACTTGTAGACGACGCCCATGCCGCCCTGGCCGAGTTCGCTCTCCACGACATAACGCCCGAGGATCTCGTCCCCGGGTTGCAGTCGCTCGTGCCCCGTCGACTCATCGCGCATTGTCGGCATGTCGTTGATTGTCGTCTCGATCATCTGCGTCCGCCCTCATTTCACACTTTTCATTTTCACTTCACATTCGACCATTCAAACATTCGACCATTCAACCCCTAAATCTCCAACCATCAACCTCCGTCATTTCAGTCTCCTCTCATCCGGCTCGGACCGGAAATACGGAACCGCGAGATCGTAGGTCCCCTCGCACGGACACGTCACCGTCATCATCGCCCGCGTCGTTCCCGGGGGCACCGTCACATACTTGTTCGTCGCCGAACGTTTGCCGCCCGCCAACGCCTCGCCGACCTGCGCACCGCGTTCATCGTAAAATGTGATACGCACATTGAATGAAAAATTCATCGCCTGCCCCAGTGTCGCCTTCGACAACAGCATGACCGTCCAATACAACTTCGGCGGCTTCTCAATCAGCGACAGCGTCTTGCTGAATGTCACGTTACCGAGTTTCTGCGAATCGATTCGAAACGCCACCACGCCGTAGCGCGAATTGGGTTCGATCGTGACCTTCTGCAGATCGGGATGGTCGAACGTGACGGACCAATCCTGCGGCAACCGCTGGGCCTCCAGCGAATCCGGCGCGGCCGGCTGCACCTGTACGGACGAAGCCTCGGGCTGCACCATGTTCATTGAAATCGTCCCAGCCGGACGCGAGCGCTGTTCCACATCCGACGACTTCTTGACCAACGCCCACGTACAGAGGATGGCCGCGAAGGCGATTGCCAAGGCCCCCACGACAATCGCCGGTCCGAGTCCGCTTGACGGCCGTACCGGCGGCGCGGGCGGTGGTATCAGCGGTTTCGGCGCGGCCAGTTTGCAGGTCGTCGTCGGCGGCGTCTCAGCTTTCTTCTCAGGCGTCCGCGGCTTGAGCGTCACCTTGGGCGGATTCTTCTTCGGCAATTCCTGTGCCGCTTTCGGCAAGACGGCCTTTGACGGCGACGGGGCGGACTTCAACGGCTTGAGCACGATGATTTTCTTCCCCGGATCCTTGCCCTCCTTCGCAAAATGCGCAGCGCTGCGGACGTCGGCCACCTGTCCCGAACGTTCCTTCTCGCGGCTCTTCATCCACGGCGCTTCATCAAGCCCCTGGCCATGCATCTTCTCGCGATAGGTCTCCAGATCGAACGGCAGCGAGCGGAAGAACACCGCACGCGAAAGGTCGTCGTAGATGCAATAGAAACTCCGGCACACGCCGTTGCGCGGATAGCCCACGCTGCCGACGTTCACCAGATAGCGCTTGCCGGGTTCGAGAACGAAATCGGCCGGTTCGAGCGCATGGGGCTGTCCGCTCGAACCCAGAACGAAAATGCCGGGCTTGTGCGAGTGGCCCACGAAGAGAAGCTGTTCCGTCCGTTCAAGCCAGGACGGCATGGCCTCGGCGGGTTCAAGCACATAGTTGAAATTCTTCGGATCGGCAAAATCGCCATGCGCGCAGGCGAAGGCGCCATCCGCCCCTTCGTAGATCGCGGGGAACTCGCACACATGCGGCAGCCGGCGCAACCAGTCGATCGCCTCGCGCGACAGCGCCGCGCGATGACGCGCCACGGCGGCGGCGGCAAAAGGCGTGAAGTCGGTCGTCGGGTAACGATTCGACACCGCGTCGTCATGGTTGCCCGCAAGGCACACGTGCACGCGGCGATAGACAAGCTCCAGCGTCGAGACGGGATCGGGGCCATACCCCAGCACATCGCCCAGACAGACGATCTTCTCCGCATGTGCATCCGCCGCATCCGTGAGGACCGCGCGCAGAGCGGCCTCATTGGCGTGAATGTCGGAGATGATCGCGTAACGCATGGGGAAGGTCCTTTACGAATTAGAGCGCGCGTCCTGGTACGAACGTGCCGACATCGCGGCCGGCGAAAATCTGCGCCAGCACATGCGGACGCGCCGCACTCGCCATCACCACGTTGGCACCGCTCTTCGCGGCATTGTCCACGGCCTTGAGCTTGGAGTCCATCCCGCCGCGCGAAAGCGTCCCCTTCTCGCTCGGCTTCACCAGCTTCAGCGCATCGCGCACCTTTCCGATGGCGGGCACGCGCTTGCCGTCCGCATCCAGAAGTCCGTCCACCGTCGTCAGCAGCACAAGCGCATCCGCGTGCACGAGCTTCACGATCAAGGACGACAGCCAGTCGTTGTCGCCGAAGGTCAGTCCTTTGACTTCCTCGTCCGCCACGATATCGTTTTCGTTGATCACAGGCACGATGCCCGCGCGCACGAGATGGTCCAACGAACGGCGCAGATTCGCCACGCGGCGGCGATCGGCGAAATCGGAATGGGTCAGAAGGACCTGTCCGATCTTCACGTCGCGCATCTGAAAGAGCTTCTCGTATTCGGTGATGAAGCGGGCCTGTCCAACCGCCGCGCACATCTGCACATCGGCCACATCGGTCGGACGCGACTTAAGTCCCAGCGCCTCCACGCCGGCCGCCACGGCGCCGGACGAAACAAACAACACTTCAAGGCCTTTCGCCCGCAATTCACAAACACCGTCCACCACGCGGCGCAACGCCGTGTGATCGGGTCGACCCGACTTCTTCGCGATGGAATGGGTACCGACCTTGACGACAACGCGACGGGCATCCTGCAGGACCGCGCGTTCTTTCAGAAGATTGTCTATTTCTTTCATCGGTGAATAGTATAGCATATTTTCAGCAGAGGTCAAAAGAAGTAAAATGGCGGGCGACTTACGTCGTCCGCCATTTCTTCGGTTCTGACCGCGTCGATTTACGCACCGAGCTGGAGACGCGCAAAGCGCTTCACCGTGATCGGGGCGCCGACCGTCTTCGCCACGCCGTCGAGATACTTCTCAACCGAGATCTCGCCGTCCGCAACGTAGTCCTGCTTGGTGAGGCAGATCTGCGTGCAGAACTTGGCGGCCATGCCCTTCTTGATGCCGACGAGCGCCTGTTCCGGCGGAAGCTTGCCCTTCTGTTCCTTGAGGGCGTTCAGCTTGATCTCGAGTTCGGCGTCGATTTCAGCCTGCGGCACGTCCTCGGGATTCACATACTTCGGCGCATTCGCCGCGACCTGGAGGCACACCATGTGGGCGGCTTCCACGAGTTCCGGCGCATCGGCCTTCTCGCACGCGAGCTCCACGAGCACGCCGATCTTGCCACCCATGTGGATGTAGCCGCTGAGCACGCCCGCGCCCTCGAGCACATAGCGCTCGCTGCGGCGGATCTTCACGTTCTCGCCCGTCTTCGTGAGCAGCATCTTGTAGTCGTCGGCGAGCGTCTCTTCGATGTTCTTGCCTTCGAGCGCGACCTTGGCCGCGTCGGCGCAGAACTTCTTGTACGCATCCGTGTTCGCAACGAAGTCGGTTTCGCAGTTGACTTCGGCGAGCGCCATCGACTTCTTGTCGGCGGCTTCGGCGAGGGCGACAATGCCCTGCTTGGATTCCTTGTCGACACGCTTGGCCGCAACCGCGAGGCCCTTCTCACGAAGGTACTTCACCGCCGCTTCCATGTTGCAGTCGCTCGCGATGAGCGCTTCCTTGCACGCGCCCATGCCGGCGGCCGTGGCTTCACGGAGTTCCTTGATCTGAGCAATTGTAGGAGTTGCCATTGTTGGATTCCCTATTGAAAACTATTGACTATTCACTTACTCAGCGGCCGGCGTTTCAGCAGCCGCGGCAACCGCGGCCTGAGCCTCGGCAACCTTTTCCTGACGCTTCGCGGCGAGCGCTTCCTTGGCCTTGGCCTCGGCAGCTTCCTTCGCCTGACGGGCCGCCTGCTTGACGGCGTTCGCCACCGCAGCCTTCGGCGCCTTCTTGGCCTTGCCGTCTTCGCCCTTGGCGGCCGCATCCTTCTTCGGCGCCGCCGCACGGCGAGCCGCACGCTCGGCCTTCTCCTGCTCCTCGCGCTGCGCACGCTCGGCCTGGCGCTTCTGCGCCTCCTCGGCGGCCTTGGCGGAGTATTCGTCGTTCGCGGCCTTCACGACCTTGACGAGACCGTTGACGATGAGCTCGATGCCGCGCACAGAGTCATCGTTGCCCGGGATCACGAAGTCGATCGGATCCGGATCCGCATTCGTATCCGTGATCGCGACGATCGGGATCTCGAGACGGGAAGCTTCCTTGACGGCGTTGAGTTCGCGCACGGCGTCGATGATGAACACGGCACCCGGCTTCTGATCCATCTCGGAAATGCCCGTGAGGTTCTTCTCGAGCTTGGCGAGCTCGCGGCGGAGCATCGAGTTCTCCTGCTTGTGCACGGAGAGCACGCCACCGTTCTTCGCGCCCTGCGCCTGGAGGAACTTCATGCGCTTCACGCTGCCGCGGATCGTCTGCGCGTTCGTGAGCGTACCGCCGAGCCAACGCTCGGTCATGTAGTACTGGCCGCACTCTTCCGCCGCCTGCTTCACGAGCTCCTGCGCCTGCTTCTTCGTCGCGACGAAGAGGATCTTCTTGCCTTCGAGAATCGTCTTGCGGAGGAATTCAGCCGCTTCGTCGATGAACGTGACCGTCTGGGTGAGGTCGATGATGTGGATGCCGTTGCGCTTGTCGAAAATGTACGGTTTCATCTTCGGGTTCCAGCGCTTCGTCTGGTGACCGAAATGAAGACCCGCATCGAAGAGGTCCTTCAGCGTCAGGCCCGTGGCCTGAGAGGTAGGCATATCCATCTTTTTGTAACCTTTCTTTGTCCGTAAAACGGGAATACGCTTGTCGCCACCATGGCCGCGTTTTCCCTGGTTAATCCGCTTTGGCGAGTCGGTCTGGACCAACCGAACCCGTCGTTCGCTTCCGCACGGCAACGACCACCCGGTCCTCCCGCGCTCGGAAAACAGAGGCATATTGTATCAAATCCGCCCGCCCAAATCAATGAGGGATTTCGACTTTTATCAAATTGAGCGAATGGCGCACCGAACCGCCCTTCATTCGAACATTCCGGCATTACAACATTCGAGCATTCAAACATCGCAGTTTGGCAGTTAGCCGGTTTGACAATTGGTAGGGCGCGTTCTCCGAACGCGCCGCAGAGTTGAGTCAAAGGGCAACCATTGAACATCGCCCAGCCATACGGCAAGGCGTCGTCCAAAAATCTTTTTTCGCCTTTTACCTTTCCGAGTGAAGCAGTATCGGTTCATCCGAATGGGCTGGTCTCGTTTTCCAATAGGAGGCCCTATGAGAAGTTCGCCGACGGCAAAATCGTCTGCATCAACGACGAAATTCCATTCGACATCCCCGATTCGTGGGCGTGGGCGAGATTGGGGAGTGTCGGAACCATGGTACGAGGAAGTGGTATCAAGCGCAAAGAGACGATTGCAAAAGGGAAACCTTGCATAAGATATGGTGAAATATACACCTCCTATAATTACAAATTCGCATCCTGCAAATCATTTGTTCCAAAGGAACTTTTTGACAAATGTAGTAAAGTCAAGTCAGGCGATATTGTTCTTACATTAACCGGCGAAACAGAGTTTGAAATTGCCAAGGCATTAGCTTATTGCGGAAATGAAGAAATTGCGGCTGGCAGTGATTTGGTTATTTGGGCCAATCATCAGTGTGACTCGCTCTACCTCGCTTATGTGATGTATTCTTCTTACATGATCCAAGCAAAGGCATTGAGTGCAACAATTGGCCCAATAGTTCACACGTCGATAGATCGTTTAAGTAGACTTCTCATACCGCTTCCACCCCTCGCGGAGCAGAAGCGGATTGTAACGAAGATCGAAGGAGTGCGCAAGCTGATGCAATCGTTTACCATATGAGATAATTGCAAAAACTGTAACCTCGAGCGTGCTCGTCTGATGTTTTACAATCGCCTTATGTGACTACGCAATCAACGATCTCGCGCTGCCCGGTACGTACAAGCTGAATGTTGTGTTCATAAAAGTGTGCAGCATACGTTATCTTGTGTTCATAAAAGTGTGAATGTAGGCTATTTATAAGTTCATAAAAGTGTTTCAACCTTTTGCCGAACACCTACATTTATGATATAATATCCTACATGAAACAGAAAAAACCACAGATATATCTAGAAAGAAGTTTCGATTCCGTTCTTCTCGCTTGGAAAAGGCGAGAGAATCGTTTGCCCCTCATTATTGACGGTGCGCGTCAGATTGGCAAAACTGAATGTGTGCGGCATTTTGCCGAAGGACGATACGCATCTTTCATCGAGATCAACTTTGTTGAGGAGGCCCGCTTCAAGGCGATTGTCCGTGATGGTTATTCCGTTGAAAGCATTGTACGCAATCTCTCGCAAATTGAACCGCGATTCAAATTCATTCCAGACGAGACGCTCATATTCTTCGATGAACTTCAAGAGTTCCCTGAAATTGCCACAGCCTTGAAATTCTTCGCGCAAGATGGCCGGTACGATGTCATTTGCAGCGGTTCGTTGCTGGGAATCAATGTTAAAAGGATAAAAAGCCTGAGTGTCGGTTATCAAGAGACCGAAACGATGCGATCATTGGACTTTAGAGAGTTCCTCATGGCGCGAGGGTATTCCTCCAATCAGTTGGAGGACGTCTACGCACAGTTATTGGAGGCACGTCCGTTGAATGACGGCATTCTTGCGGCTTATGATCGTCTTTTCATGGACTACTGCGCTCTGGGTGGCATGCCGGAGGTGGTGGAGAGCTATTTCGTTCGGGGAACATTTGAGGAGATTCCATTCTTGCAAAGAAGGTTGCTTTCCGATTATGCGTCGGACATCCGTAAATACGCGGAGGGACTGGATCCTGTGCGTATTCAAGCCGTCTTTGATTCGATTGCTCCGCAATTGGCACGTGAGAACAAGAAGTTTCAACTTTCCGCAGTTGTGCATGGTGCGCGTCGGAAGGACTACTGGGGATGCGTTGATTGGCTGAAACAGGCTGGTGTCATTAATCTTTGTCACCGCCTGGATTTTCCGGAGTTACCTGTCAAGGCACATTGGCAACCGGACTGCTTCAAGATCTACATGGCTGACACAGGGTTGCTCATTGCGATGCTCGATGAAGAATCTCAAGACGATGTGCGGGCTCGCCGTAATCTTGGCACATGGAAAGGCGGATTGTTCGAGAATGTCGTAGGAGAAGCACTCGTTAAGGCTGGTGCAGAACTCTCCTATTTCAAGCGTGAGAATGCGACACTTGAAATGGACTTCTTCTTACGGGGGGGCGATTGCCTTGTGCCCGTGGAAGTCAAAAGCGAGAACGCGCGAGGACGGTCACTTCGTCTCTTGTTGGACGGCGAACATTATCATGATGTCAAATGGGGTATCAAACTTGTCCATGGGAATGTCGGCCTTAAAAATAATGTGTTGACTCTTCCGCAATGGTCGGCCTTCTTTTTGCCACGCCTCGTGAAGGAAATATCCCAAAAGTACTTCACCAAGTGACAACTCTGTCAACGATCTCACGCTGTTCGGTACTGGTACGGCGAAGATAGATACGCGTTGTCTCGATGCTTTCATGGCCCATCAGGTCGGCCAGAAGTGAGATGTCATTGAACTGTTCCAGGAATTTCTTGGCGAAGCGGTGGCGAAATGAATGCGGATAAACGACTGCAGGATTCAGCTTGTATTTGATTGCCAGCTTCTTCAACTGCGCGGCAATCCCGCGTGCAGTGATTCTTTCGCCGCGTCGGTTGATGAAGATGAAGCCGCTCGTCTGGTTTTTCTCCGCTAGCCAACTCAACGCCTCCTTCTGAAGTTTCAGGGGGATGTAGATACGACGAATCTTACCTCCCTTGGAATAGATGTCGATGTAGCCCGCATTGATATGTTCCACCTTGATTTGGATGAGTTCGCTGATTCGCGCCCCCGTCGCGGCGAGGAACCGGATGACGAAGTACCAGTACCGCTCTACCTTGTTGTTGAGTTTCCGTTTGAAATAGGTGTAATCCGCATCACTGATCACGTTTTCCAGAAAGGGTTTCTGCTGAATCTTGACCATGCTCATTTTCAGCTCCGGCTTGTGGATGCAGACAGCGTAGGCGTTCATGGCCAGCAAACGGATGTTCACCGTCTTGGGTTTGAAGTTCTCAATGAGATAGGTCTTGTACTGCCGGAGATTCCGGGCCGTGAAATCCCCCTGTAGTTTCTTGAACTGTTCCAGCGCGTAAAGATACGATGTAATCGTATTTGCCGATTTGTTGGTTTTCCGCAGGAATGCCGCGAACTTGTCTTTGTCTATCATAGTAGTTTCCTTTCTGTCCTACTATGATAGGGAAACGCCCTGTCATGTTCGTGCGATCAATTCGACCAGTGTCCTGATTTCCTCGATTTTTGCAACGATACATTTCTGCTCGGCGAGGGCGGCAGCCGTCTGTCGCACATCAACCGTTCCGCAATATAATCAATTTTCTCCTTGCCCCTCCCCGCCGGCTTTGCTATACTGATACCCGATGAACCTAAAAATCCAGAAACGCCTCCTCGCCGCCGGCCACGCGCTCGCCCCGAAAGAACCGCCCGCAAAACCCTTCTTCGACTGGTTCGCGGAGGACGTGCTCGGCCTCGACTCGGAGGACTACCGCCGCGCCTTCTGGCGCGAAGTCAACCGCACGGGCCATTCGATCGGCCGCACCCCGCGCACGGTCGAGAGCTGGCAGCGCGAGCGCGGTATCCATCCCGCCGCGCGCGCCGGCGAAATTCTCCTGATCTACCTCTTGGTCGGCGGCGCGAGCCTCGCCTTCTGGTTCATCCGCGAGGCTGTCCCCCGCCACCTGAACCGCGTGCGCCGCCCCTCCTACTACGCGGCGGAGCGCGCGCGCCGCCGCGCCCTCGCGCGCGAACGGCGCCGGCAGGGACGCCGCGCGACGGCGAACCCGCGTCCGTCGCTCGACGCGATCCGCGCGCTCTACGCGCAGGTGAGGCGCAACCCCGAGGCCGCGCTGCGTCTCGTCGGGCTGCTGGAGGACCTCGAATGCTACCTCGACTACCGCCCGCGCTTCG
>JAZUGW010000121.1:0-3436 GCA_045641465.1 Kiritimatiellia bacterium
GCGACGATGCCGCTGATGACGAAAGCGAGCGATTCGCTTTTCGTGTCGCTTGGGGTGCCGCTGCTTGCAATGGGCGTGCCGATCTTTGATACGTCCCTCGCCATTCTGCGTCGTACGGTGCGGGCGGTGCTGAAGCGAGAGGAACATGGTGCGGATGAAGGGAATACCCATGTCATGCAGGCCGATACGGACCATCTGCATCACCGCATTCTGCGGAAGTACGCCTCGCAGCGTAAGGCCGCCAGTGCGCTTTACAGTTTGGCGGCTTTCTTCGTGGCCATCGGCTTCGGTGGACTCGCCCTGCGGGACCGTGCGGCCGGTCTGTTCATCCTTGCCTTTATTGTGGGTGTCTATTTGATTATGCGGGATATGCAGCGTATCGAGCTCTGGGATGCGGGCCGGCTTCTCAACACGGTGGCACATCAGGAAGACACTGGCAGCCGCCGTCGCCGTCGGATGCTGGCCGTCCCGTTCCTCGTGGTGACAGATGTGGCGTTGCTGGTGACGGTGTTCCTCTTGATGCATCTGGCGCTTGGGTTGCGCATCAACATGTACGCGCTGCATACGGCCTTGCCGCTGCGCGTCGTTTCGGTCTTTTTCTGCGTGGCGTTCTTCCGCGGCTATTCGACGATCTGGGGACGTGCCCTCGTGTCGAATTACGTTCGAATCGTGATCGCCTGTTTCATTGGTACGATGGGCGGTTCGGCGACCATTATCCTGCTGCACTATCCCCATGCGCACCTGATGGCTTCGTCGGCGTTGTACTTTGCGCTGTCGGCGCTGGTGCTTTGCGGTCTGCGTCTGATGCGCCACATCGCGCGTGACGTCTTCTACAACCTCGACCATGGCCGTCTCGCCGAGCGCCCCGGTACGAGCCGTGTGGTCGTCTACGGGGCCGGGTTGCGCTACGGCATGTTCCGCCGCGAACTCGTCCGCTCGTCCTCGCGTAATGAGCGCGTGATCGTGGGACTTCTGGACGACGACATTCTGCTGCGTGGACTCTATGTGGGCGGTCAGCGCGTGGAAGGGACTTTGAACCAGGCGAAGGAGGTCATTGCGCGGCTGCGGGCCGATGCCGTGGTCATCGCCTGCGTGCTCACGCCCGAGCGTCTCGCGCTCGCGCGCAAGATCTTTGCCGAGGTTGGCGTCAAGGTGACGATCTGGCGCTGCGAAGAGGTCGCTGCGGGCGGCGAACCGGTCAAGATTTAAATTAACAGTCAATCACAAAAACAAGGAAAAGAGAATGGCTAAGTTTACACGCGAAGAAGTGCTGAAATATCATGAGGGAGGAAAGGTCGCGCTGCGTCTGCCGCGACCGCTCAAGACGAAGGACGATCTGTGCCTCGCCTATACGCCGGGTGTTGCACATGCGGTGAAGGAAGTCGCGGCAAATCCCGATAGCGCCTACGACTGCACGGCGAAATCGAATCTCGTGGCGGTCGTCTCGGATGGCACGGCGATTCTGGGCCTTGGCGACCTTGGTGCGCTCGCTTCCATCCCCGTGATGGAGGGCAAGGCCGTTCTTTTCAAAGCCTTCGGCGATGTCGACGCCTGGCCGGCCCCGGTGGCGCACTGTCGTCGGGACGGCAAGGATACGGGTAAGACGGATCCGCAGCGCGTGATCGAAGCCTGCCGTGTACTCGCGCCGATGTACGGCGGCATCAATCTTGAGGATATCGCTGCGCCGGCCTGTTTCGAGATCGAAGAGACGCTCGATGCCGAGCTTGACATTCCCGTCTTTCACGACGACCAGTGGGGCACGGCGGTGATTTCGCTTTCCGGCGTGATGAACTACGCGCGTCTTGCGGGCAAGCCGCTCAGCGAACTCAAGGTCGTGATGAATGGCGCGGGGGCCGCGGGCATTCGCATTTGCGAGATGTGCAAGGCGGCCGGCGTGAAGGACGTGACGATGTGCGACTCGAAAGGCGTCATCTCCACGGATCGCACGGATCTCAATCCCTTCAAGCAGCGCCACGCGGTCGCCCCCGGACCCAAGACCCTGCGCGAGGCGCTTGTCGGTGCCGATGTCTTCATCGGCGTTTCGGCGGCCAACGTGCTCACGGGCGACGATGTCAAGACGATGGGTGCTTTCCCCGCGATCTTTGCGATGGCCAATCCCGACCCTGAAATCGACCCCGCCGTTGTCGCCGAGGCGCTTAAGGACCGCTCGTACATTATGGTGACGGGCCGCAGCGACTACCCGAACCAGATCAACAACGTGCTTGGCTTCCCGTACCTCTTCCGCGGGGCGCTCGATGTGCGCGCCCGTACGATCAACAAGGAAATGAAGGTCGCGGCCGCAGAGGCTCTCGCCCAGCTCGCACGTGAACCCGTTCCCGAAGAGGTCAAAGCGCTCTACCCGAACGAGAAGTTGGAATTCGGCACCGGTTACATCATCCCGAAACCCTTCGACCGCCGTCTCTTCGAAGTCGTGAGCTATGCCGTGGCCGAAGCGGCCGTGAAGAGTGGTGTCGCACGCAAGACGGTCGACCTCGAAGCCTACAAGGCCGAGCTCCACGAACGCAATCGGACGCGTGCATGAAGCAGCTCCCCGCAGCGGGTTCGTATCAGCTTCGCTGGCGTGGCGACAGTCTAGAGGTGTCGCTTCAACTCGACGCGCCCCGAAAGGGACGTGCCGTCTTTCGCACGGAGATCGGCGGCGCGGCCCTTGCGCGCCGTGAGATCATCGAGGCCAACGACCAGGCGCTGACGCCGTTGGAAAAGCACTGGCGCGACGTGCCCCTGACGGAAACGTCGCCTGGCTGCTGGACGGCCTCTCTGCCGCTCGACGAAGTCGGAATCTTCAAGGGCAAGTGCTGCTTCTTCCCGGCGGACAGTACGACGCCGGAGTGGCCCGAGGGCGACAATCTGACCGTCAAGGTGATGTCCCACGAGACGCGGGGACGAAACGCGATCTACACGGTCTTCCCGCGCCAGTTCGGTTCCTTCCGCGAGATCGTGCGCCGTCTGGACTTCATTCTGGGGACGATGGGATTCAACATCATCCAGACGTTGCCGCCGTTCCCTGTGCCGACAACCTACGCGGTGATGGGCGAGTATGGCTGTCCGTTCGCCGCCACCGATTTCTTCAGCGTTGATCCGGCGATGGCCGAGTTCGATTCGAAGGCGACGCCGTTGGACCAGTTCCGTGAACTCATCGGGGCCGTGCATGCGCGCGGCGGGCGTCTGTTCGTGGACCTGCCGGCGAATCACACGGGTTGGGCGTCGACCTTCCAGACGCACCATCCGGAATGGTTCCATCGCGAGAACGACGGCACGTTCGTTTCGCCGGGTGCCTGGGGCGTAACGTGGTCCGATCTCGTTGAACTCGACTACACGCATCCCGCGTTGCGGTCCTACATGGCCGACGTGTTCCTCTTCTGGGTGCGCAACGGCGTGGACGGCTTCCGCTGCGACGCGGGCTATATGATTCCGG
>JAZUGW010000122.1:0-24006 GCA_045641465.1 Kiritimatiellia bacterium
CGATGCGATGGCAGAATTCGACCGAAGCCGGATCGCCGCCATGTTCGCCGCAGATGCCGCAGTGGAGCTTCGGACGCACATTCTTGCCGAGCGTGGGCGCCATCTGCATCAACTTGCCCACACCCGTCTGGTCGAGCTTCGCGAACGGATCGTTCTCGAAGATCTTCTTGTCGTAGTAGGCCGACAGGAACTTGCCCGAGTCGTCTCGCGAGAAGCCGTACGTCATCTGCGTGAGGTCGTTCGTGCCGAAGCAGAAGAACTGCCCCTCTTCGGCCAGCTCGTCCGCCGTGAGCGCCGCACGCGGAATCTCGATCATCGTTCCCACCTTGTAGGCGATGTTGACATCGGCATGCGCGATTTCCTCGTTCGCCGTCTTCACGACGATGTTCTTCACATAGCGCAGTTCCTTCGCGTCGCCCGTGAGCGGAATCATGATCTCCGGCTTGACGGACCACGTACGGTGCGCCTTCTGCACATTGATGGCGGCACGAATCACCGCCGTCGTCTGCATGCGGGCGATTTCCGGATAGGTCACGCACAGACGGCAGCCGCGGTGGCCCATCATCGGGTTGAACTCGTGCAGCTGGTCGACGAGTTCTTCGATCTGGGCGACGGGCTTGTGCTGCGCCTTCGCGAGCATCTTGATTTCATCTTCGCTGTGCGGCACGAACTCGTGCAGCGGCGGGTCGAGGAAACGAATCGTGACGGGACGCCCTTCCAGCGCCTCGAAGAGCTGTTCGAAGTCGTCCTGCTGATACGGCAGAATCTTCGCCAACGCAAGTTCGCGCTCTTCCACCGTGTCCGCGCAGATCATCTCGCGGAACGCCGCAATGCGGTCCGCCTCGAAGAACATGTGCTCCGTGCGGCAGAGGCCGATGCCTTCCGCGCCGAGTTCCTTCGCCTTGCGCGCATCACGCGGCGTATCGGCGTTCGTGCGCACATGCAGCTTGCGGAACTTGTCCGCCCAGGTCATGATGCGGCCGAATTCGCCTGCGATCGTCGCATCCACCGTCGGGATCACACCGTCGTAGATGTAGCCGGTGGAACCATCGATGGAAATCCAGTCGCCTTCCTTGAACACCTTGCCGCCGAGGAAGAACTTCTTGTGCTCTTCGTCCATCTGGATGTCCTGGCAACCCGACACGCAGCACTCGCCCATGCCACGCGCCACCACAGCCGCGTGAGACGTCATGCCGCCGCGCACCGTGAGGATGCCTTCGGCCGCCTTCATGCCCTCGATGTCCTCCGGCGAGGTCTCAAGGCGCACGAGCACCGTCTTGTCGCCGTTCGCCTTCCGCGCCTTCGCATCGGCCGCGCTGAAGACGATCTGGCCGCACGCCGCACCCGGGGAAGCCGCAAGGCCCCGCCCGACCGGCTCGGCATGCTTGAGCGCCACGGCGTCGAACTGCGGATGCAGGAGCGTATCGAGGTTGCGCGGATCGACCATCAGCACGGCCTCTTCTTCCGTGCGCATGCCCTCGTCCACGAGGTCGCACGCAATCTTGAGCGCCGCCTTCGCCGTGCGCTTGCCGTTACGCGTCTGCAACATGAAGAGCTGCTGGTTCTCGATCGTGAATTCCATGTCCTGCATGTCGCGGTAGTGCTCTTCGAGCGTCTCGCAGATCTTCTGGAACTGCTTGAACACCTTCGGCATCACCTCGGCCATCTTCGCGATCGGCATCGGCGTACGCACGCCCGCGACCACGTCTTCGCCCTGGGCGTTCATCAGGAACTCGCCCATCAGCTTCTTTTCGCCCGTCGCCGGATCGCGCGTGAACGCGACGCCCGTACCCGAATTGTCATTGAGATTGCCGAACGCCATCATCTGCACGTTGACGGCCGTACCCCAGCTGTAGGGGATGTCGTTGTCGCGGCGGTAGATATTCGCACGCGGATTGTCCCAGCTGCGGAACACGGCCTTGATCGCCTCGAACAGCTGCTCCTTCGCGTCCGTGGGGAAGTCGCGACCGATGGCGGCCTTGTACTCGGCCTTGAACTGGCCGGCGAGGGCCTTGAGATCGTTCGCCGTGAGCTCGACGTCCTGCTTGACGTGCTTCTTCACCTTCATCTGGTCGATGAGCGTTTCGAAGTGCTTCTTGCCCACTTCCATCACCACGTCGGAGAACATCTGGATGAAGCGGCGGTAGCAATCCCACGCCCAGCGCGGATTCTTCGACTGCTTCGCGAGCGCTTCGACCACCGTTTCATTGAGACCGAGGTTGAGGATCGTATCCATCATGCCCGGCATCGAGGCACGCGCACCCGAGCGCACGCTCACGAGAAGCGGGTTCTTCTTGTCGCCGAACTTCTTGCCCGCGCTCTTCTCGAGCTTCGCGATGTATTCCATCACCTGCTTCTGGATGTCGGCGCCGATCTTCTTGCCGTCGTCATAGTAGCGCGTGCAAGCTTCCGTCGTGATCGTGAACCCCTGCGGAACCGGCAGACCCAAGCTCGCCATCTCCGCGAGGTTGGCACCCTTGCCGCCCAGGAGATTACGCATGTCCGCATTGCCTTCCGTGTGACCCGCACCGAAGAAATACACGTACTTCGTTTCATTCGTCATCTTCATCTATCTCTTACCTTTCTCTCAGCCGTCCCACGTCTTTTGGACGACTTGACCTTTCTTACTCGTTTTTTTGCGGGCAGATTATAGCGGATTCAAAGGACAATGTAAAGAAGAAAATGCACAAAACGGGCGAAAATCAAGGATTTTCAACCATTCAGACATCTCGGCGGCGGCAGAATGCCGCGAAAATGGAACCGGAAATGTTATGCCACACGCTGAAGAGCGCACCCGGCACGGTCGCAAACGGCATCGACGCAAAATGAATGGCGGCGAGCGAAACGGCGAGTCCCGAATTCTGCATGCCCACTTCGATCGCCAGCGTCCGACGCTTCGCCGCCGACAGACGAAAAAGCCGCGCCACCCCCCAGCCGAGCCCCATGCCAAAGGCGTTGTGCAACACGACGACCACGAAGATCAGCCCCAGATTCGCCTGAATGCTCGCCGCATTCACCGCCACCACCGCCATCACGATCACCGAGACGACGAGCGCCGAAAAGGCTGGCATGGCCTTGGTGACGCGCGCACAGACTTTCGGCAGAACCTCATTGGCCGCCACACCGAGCGCCACCGGCAACAGCACGACTTTCGCCGTCGAGAGCGCCATTCCGAGGGCGTCCACCCCCACGCTCTTGCCCGCGCAAAGCCACACAAGGAACGGCGTCGCAAGCGGTGCCGCCAAGGTCGAACACGATGTCATCGCCACCGACAGCGCCACATCGCCACGCGCCAGATAGGTGACGACATTCGAGGCCGTTCCACCCGGCGCACACCCCACGAGAATGACGCCGAACGCAAGTTCGTCCGGCAGGTGCAGGACCTTCACGAGCAGCACGGCCACCAGCGGCATCAACGAGAACTGCGCCGCAAAACCCACGAGCACATCGCGCGGATGCGTGACGACGGGCAAGAAGTCGCGTGCCCGCAACGTGAGGCCCATGCCGAACATCACGGTCCCCAAGAGCCACGGCACGACCTTCACCGGCAGAATCTGCTGAACGGCTGCAGGGAAGAGGAACGCCACCACCCCCGCAAGCAGGACCTCGAAGGCCATGCCGTCCGCCACAAGCTGAAGGATGCGTGCGCCCATTTCGCCCTCGTCCCGTCAGCGCACGTCGGCGAAGAACGTCATCGACGTCTTCTTGAATTCACGCGTTGAGAGCAGCAATGTACCGGACACCGAATGGCCCAGCGTCTCGGCCAGATGCGCGTCCAGCGCCGCAAACTGCGCACGCGATTCGTCCGTCGCATGGGCATGGACCATCGCGAACAGGTTGTAGGGGAAATTCGGCGCAAACGGACGCTCATAGCAATGCGTCACTTCTCCGCGCGCGGCAAGCGCCCGCCCCGCCTCGGTCGTGTCGCCGTCCACCCGCCAGCAGCACATGCCGTTCGCGGTCCAGCCCGCCGCCCGATGACGCAACAAGAGGCCGATGCGCTTCAAGCGTCCCTTCCGCGCCCACACGTGCAAGAGCGAAAGGACATCCCATTCTTTCACGCCCAGCTTCTCGGCGATACCGGCGAAATAGTCGCTGCGCACCTCCGTATCGCCCTGCAGTGCGCCGACGAGCCGACGCTCCCGCGCCGTCAGCGGGGGCAGATCGTCCTCGACCTGTTCTTCCCGCACCCGCGTGGCGGCACCGAAGACGACATCGACTTTATAGCGCTTCAACGCCGGCAGCACATGGACCTCGTACGGTTTCAACCGCGCCGCCACCTCCCCGGCCATCGCCGAAAAGATGTCCCCCGGATAGCTCAGCGTGAACCACAGGTTCGGCAGCACCGCATCGCCGGCCGGCAGCGGCTCCCGCACATAGCAATGCGTCACCCCGACGAGCGGCGTCAGCTGGGCCGAACGCGCCTCCAATTCGTCCACGGGAACCGTCGCTGCGCAGAGCGCCGACTTGTAGCCAAGACGGCGCGTGTCGAATACGGCGCCGAACCGACGCACGAGGCCCTCGGACCGCGCCTGCGCCTCGGCCGCCAGCACCTCGTCTTCCGAACATCCCAGATCATCCGCGATTGCGGCGAACGGACGCGAACAAAGCGGCAGACCACGTTGCAGCGCAACGAGCAATTTCTCAAAATCAGCCTTCACGCGCGACCCAACCCCGTCACTTGCCATACGGGTAGTTCAGCGCATCGTCCACGATCTGACGGGCGAACTCGGCCGCGAGACGCGGCACGGCGTTCCGCTGGGCCGTGAGCAGATCGTTCTGGACCGAAATCGTCGTTTCCGCCGTGTAGCTGCGGTTGTTCAACAGGACCTTGCCTTTGTCCTTGTCGATGAGCGAAGCTTCCAGCGTCGCAAAGCAGCGGTACTCGCCCGCACGCATGCCATAGCCGCGCGCATAGGCGACCGGTTTGAACTCGACCTTCTTGATGACGCCCTGAACCTCGATCGAGGAATCGCCCGAGCGCCGGATCGAGAACGTGCCTTCGCGCTGGAATTCACGCAGCGTGTACTGCGTCGTCGCCGGACCCAACTCCGCAAGGCGGCTCTGGTTCTGGAACTCGGGCACGGCCACGGTACGGATCTCCTGCGGCACGGACGAGGTCCAACGATAGTTTGCACACCCGCACATCAAGACGGCCGGAAGGAGGAAAAGGAATGAACGAAGTTTCATAGAGGTTCCTTTCTGATTCGCAAAAATCACTTGTTCGGCGCCGCAATCCGCGTCCGCAGTTCTTCAATGCGCCCACGCACTTCTTCCGCGTGCGGAGAATCCGGATACTTCTTCAAAAAGACTTCCCAGGCGGAAATGGCCGCATGGACCGTACGGCGCTTCGTATCATACGACTTCGCCTGCTGATAGGCGTCTTCCGCCATATAGTTCGCAAGCTCCGTATCCCAGCCACGGACTTCTTCGCGCTGTTCAAGGTCGGGATAGCGCGCCAGCAGATGCTTGAAGAAGCTGCGGGTATCCTCGCAGCGCGGCAGATTGTACGCCAACCGACGGCAGAGCCACATGCGGGCCCGTCCCTCGCGATAGGCCGCCGTGCGCGCATCCGTGTGGAACGGGAACTTGCTCTGCAAGGTCGCATACACCTTCTGCGAATGCTCGTATTCGCTATCCTGCTCGCGCAGATCGGCGATCTTCAACATCGCCTCCGGCACATAGCTGGCCCCGGGCGCACGACGCACGATGGACTCGTAGTGCTGGCGCACGAGACGGTTCGACAGGAAGCTGAACCCGAACCAGGACTTCTTCTTGTCCACCATCGTGTTCACCAGCTTATAGCCGTAGTCGACGAGTTCCCTGTAGTTGCAATCGCGCGCATAGAAATCGAACAGATACTCCAGCTGGGCGAATGCCTCTTCGTAGTCGTTCAGGCGTTCCGCGAGAATCTGGGCGAATCGCAGCTGCGCCTTCGGCGCTTCAAGCGACGCCGGCCACTCACGCACCAGCGCATCATACGCCTTGGCGGCAGCCTTGAAGTCGTTCTTCTTCTCCAGCTCCTGCGCGAACGCAAACTGCTCGGTCGCATTCGGACGCTTCACGCCGAACCACCAGCTCTTCTCGCGGCGTTCCGGCTTCTTGACATCGTCCAGACCATCAAAACCCGGATAGGCATCCGTCGCAAACGGCGAATTGCCCGAGATCGCCGAACCCGCCACCGATTTCGCCGGAACCGCCCAGAGGGACAGTCCCCCCAACACCGCGCAGGCCACCAACAGGATCCGCTTCATTTATTCTTTCCTTCCAAGTATTTAAGAATTCCGGCCGCCGCACGACGTCCCTCGCCCATGGCGAGAATCACCGTGGCCGCGCCCAACACGATATCGCCGCCTGCGAACACACCGGGAATCGACGTCATGTTCGTTTCCGGATCGACGATGAGATTGCCCTTCTCGTTCGCGACGAGTCCCTCCGTCGTCTCGGTGATGAGCGGATTGGACCCATTGCCCACGGCCACCACCACGGTGTCGACGTCGAGCGTGAACTCGCTGCCTTTGATTTCCACCGGACGCCGCCGACCGCGTTCATCGGGCGCCCCCAGTTCGTAACGCAGACACTCGAGTCCGCAGACGCGTCCCTTCTCGTCGCCAAGCACGCGCTTCGCATTCTGCAGCATCCGAAACTCGACGCCCTCCGCACGCGCATGATGCACTTCTTCGCGCCGGGCCGGCATCTCGATTTCACTGCGGCGATAGACGAGGTAGACCTTTTCCGCCCCCAGACGCAACGCCATGCGGCTCGCATCCATGGCCACATTTCCGCCCCCCAGCACCGCCACGCGGCGTCCGTGCCAGAACGGCGTATCGACATGCGCTTCGTCATAGGCGCGCATGAGATTCGCCCGCGTCAAATACTCGTTCGCACTGAACACGCCGACGAGATTCTCGCCTTCGATTCCCATGAACTTCGGCAAACCCGCACCCGTGCCCACGAACACGGCATCATACTCGGACGCGAGTTCCTGCAGGCTCTGCGTGCGCCCGACGACGAAATTCGTTTCGATCTTGACGCCCATCTGGCACAGACCGTCGATCTCGCGCTTCACGATCTTCTTCGGCAGACGGAACTCGGGAATGCCGTACACGAGCACACCGCCCGGCTTGTGAAAGGCTTCGAACATCGTCACCGCAAGCCCCGCCCGCGCACAATCGGCCGCACAGGTGATCGACGCCGGACCCGACCCCACCACGGCCACGCGGCGCGCGTTTTCTGCCGGCACCTGACCGGACACCGTAGAGGTTCCCATGGCCGCCTCGTAGTCCGCGCAAAAGCGCTCCACGCGCCCGATCGCAACGGACTTCTCGACATCCTTCAGCAGCTTGCCGACCGTGCAGAACTTCTGGCACTGCTTCTCCTGGGGACAGACCCGCCCGCAAACCGCCGGCAGCTGCGAAACCTTGCGAATGATCGCCAACGCACCGGCGAAATCGCCTTCGGCCGCCTTGGCCAGGAATCCGGGAATGTCCACCGCGACGGGGCACCCCTGCATGCAGGGCTTCGTCGGACACGCCAAGCACCGGCTCGCCTCCAAACGCGCCTGCTCGGCCGTGTAGCCCAACGCGACTTCTTCCATATTATGCGCCCGTACGCCCGGGTCCTGCTCGGGCATCGTCTGCGGCGGAATCAACATCTTTTCTTTCGGCGTCATCTTCTTTTCTTCTTCTTGTACTCGTCAATTAATGGTCGTGCTGACCTTCCCCATGCCAGGGGATGAAAGCCGGCACCTGGTCAATTCCCGCGGCAATGCGCTGACGCACGGCCTCGTATACCAAAATCGTCGTCGCCGCGCTGACGTTTAGCGAATCGGCAAGACCCAACATCGGAATGCGCACACGCAAGTCGGCATTCTCCATCCACTTGGCCGTGAGGCCGTACTGCTCGGCCCCCACCGCCAACGCGACATTGCCCGTGAGGTCCACTTCGAAATGCAGTTTCTCGGCATGCGGCGTCGCCGCCAGGATCTTGAAATCACGCGCCTTCAGCCACGCCAGTGCCTCTTCGCTCGAAGCTTCCACGATCGGCACCGAGAACATCGTTCCCGTCGAGGCGCGTACGACATTCGGATTGTGTACATCCGTCGTGCGATCGCAGACGATCACGGCACTCGCCTTCGCCGCATCCGCACTGCGCAGGATCGTTCCCAGATTGCCGGGTTTTTCAATGGCCTCGGTCACGATGACGAGCGCATTCGGCGGCAGCTGAAGATCCGCCAGCTTCTTCGCCACATGCGGCCCCACCATCAGCAGTCCATCCGGACGGTCCTTGTAGGCCATCTTGAGGAAGGCCGTCTTCGTGCAACGGTATTCTTCCGCTCCGCGCGCCACGCAATCGGCGATGAGCGCCGGTTCGTTCTCGTTCTTGAGGTAGAGGTCGGGACAATGGAAAATCGCGTGCGGACGATAGTCATTGTCGAGCGCACGACGGCACTCGCGGAACCCTTCCACGATCATCTCGCCCGACTCCTCGCGTGCCGAACACGTGCGGAGCTTGACGACGTACTTGATTTTCGGATTTGCCGGTGATGTAAGATCCATTTACCGTCCAACCTCTGTGGCATTACGCTTGGAAATCTCGTTCAACCGTTCCAGGTCGTTCAGATACTTGCGGCGTTCAATGAGCTTCAAATAGTCCGGACGATGCTCCAGCAGATCCGAACAGACCGTCCGATTGAGGAACACAATCCCCTTCGCCCGTATCCGCGATTCCATATCGACACCGTCATCCGCCTCGCGCATGGCCTCCGGCAGCACGGCCAGCAAGGTCTTCGCCACGCGCGGTTCCACAATCACACGTGCATAGCGCGAACCGAAGAAAATGAAATTCCCTTCCCGCAGCTTGCGCTGGATCTCCGCCCGATACGCATCGACTTCCTTGAGCAGCGCCGCGCTCTTCGCGTTCGGCGTAAACGCGATGTCCTGCTCGGGTTCCTTCACTTCGGGTTCTTCCTCGTCGGCAAACAGCTCGTCGAGACTTTTCGCTTCGCCGGCATTCGCCGCCCGCGCAGCGACCTTGCTGGCATAGCCAGGCTGCGTGGCGAGGAACTTCCGCCAGGAATTGATCTGATCCGTCACCTGAATGTCATTGATGAAAATGGCCGTTCCCATGCGCGCCACACGATAGGGCGGACGAATATACTGGCCATTCGCAAAAACCAATCCGCTGTCCTGCGGCTTGCCCACCGCCCCCTTCAGCATCTGCAGAGCCTGTTCGGGCACTTTCTCAAACGGAGGCGCCGCAAAGGCCGTCAACGCCGTCAACGCCAACGCCATCCACATTACACGCATTTTCATTTACTTCCCTTTCGCGGCTTTTCGGCTTTCGCCTCCGACGCACGCTTTCTTGCATGTTCAATCTGTCTCAACGTATCTTTGACTTCAGCCGAATTCGGTACAAGTTCCAAGGCCTTCTTGGCGTGTTGCTCCGCTTCATTGAAACGCTGAAGTTCCATGTAGACGAGCGCGAGATTGTTCCAGACCGCCGGCTCGTTCGTACGCTTGGTCAAGTAGACCTTGAAATGCTCCTCGGCACGCGTCCACTGCTTCTGCACGTAGTAGCTCATCGCCATCGCGAAATTCGCATCGGGATCGTCCTTGATCGCCTTGAGAATCGGCCGCGCGTAATTCGCCGCGAGCGCGAAGTCCGCACGGGCCAACGCCAGCTGCAAACCTTCGCGCGGCGTCTGCTGGCGCAACATCATCAGGCGCGCATGGTCCATATCCGCAAGAATCCTCTGCAGCGAGCTGTTGCAGTCGTCGAGCTCTTCCGAGAGCTTCGTCTCGATACCGGCCGTCTTCACGTCGCCGGCATTGTCCGCACGCTCCGCCCGCATGCGCGCCAGACGCGCCAGGCGCCACTGGGCGTAACGGAAGAGTTCGCACACCGAATGCCCCGCCGCCTTCTGCAGACCGCCTGCGGCATAGATGTCGAGAATGCGCTTCGCGAGCTGCTTGCTGCGTTCAAGGCCCTGACGGCACGCGGCTTCGTCCATGCCGTCCGGACGCGCCAATACGCCCGAGCAAAGCGGCAGCGGAAGTCCTTGACGCTTCCACATTTCAAATCCCTGCTGCACAGCCACGTCCTTCATCCGCGACGGTTTTTCACGCACCCAAGTGCGCAGTCCCGTAGCGGCGCTCACCCCGAGCGAGAGGCGGTCTTCCGAATCCAGCGGTCCGCGCGTGCGGATGTACTGGGCGTAGGTGCTACCACCCGAGATCAGCGAAATCGCAAAAAGGTCCTTTTTCTGTTCCGCCGCCAGCAGTTCGTAGCGCACATCGTAGGAACCGTCGGTGAAAATCCATTTTGCCGTGCCGCATTCGGACACGACCTCGCGCGCATAGTCGTCGATCACCTTCAGCATCTCGCGCGTCGTCTTCAGCACGCGTCCCGGCAGCACGCCAGCCGCGAGCACCACCAACACCGAAATGAAAAGGACGAACCGTCCATTCTGCGAAAGCTGCACAAAATGACGCCGCTGGAAACGGGCCAGATCCCGACAGCAGGCCTCCGTTCCGAAAATCGTCAAAACGCACACGACCGTTCCAGCCGCACTCAACACAAGCAACTGTTCGAAGAACGGCGACAGAAGCCGCACGGACGAGGTCCAGTTCCAGAACCACAGCGCCGTCAGCATCGCGAGCTGGGCATAGGCCAACACACCCGCGAAACATGTGACCGCACCCACATGGAACGGCAGCAGGCGCTCCTCGTCCACCGCACGCGGCAGCAGATAGAGGCAGAGTCCGAACGGCAGCACGCACACGCCGAACGCCAGCGCAAACCCAAACGGATTCGCCGAACCCGACAGACTGTGCCACCATTGAACGAGATACATCAGCGGCAAATCGCCTCCCGCCTTGCCCGCGGCCTCCAATCCCTTCAGGGAAATGAAGGACGCACAGTTGACACCGACGCCGACGGCCACGCCGACGAGCCAGATGAACGACAGCATCCACCGTGCAGACTGTCCGGCCCCCTGGTCCAGCAACGGGTTGTCTTCGCAGAGCGCCCCGCGGCGGAACGCCCGCAGATAGCCATACCAGCAAATGAAGAACAGCAGCAATCCCCACGGCGTTTCCGCCGTCAGAACGCCGCTCAAAAACATGGATGCAAGCGCCGATACGGCTCCGCCGTCAAGCAGGAATCGGATGAACAGGAACAACGCCGCCAATGCCAGCAAAGTCAGCAGCCCGGCCGGCGTCGAAACCTGTCCCGAAGACCACATCGGATCCGAGCACATGAAGAAGATCGCACCGGCAAACGCCGCCAGCCGCTGCACCACTTCGCGCCGCTCAGCCGTCCGAAGCCTCAAACGCACCAACTGCATCACCAGAACGCGGAAGAAGAGGAAGGCGAAACCCGCCGTCAGCGCCCCGAGGACACGACCGACCCACGGCAGCAAAGCATTGCCCGTGGCCGTTCCCCCCAGATAGAACACGGACGCGAAGACGCGCCAAATCCCCGGCAAAACCGTCGCCGGCGGACGCAAACCCGCCGCAACAGCCGCATCAGACCACGCCGCCGGATACAACGCGGGGAACGCAAAGATCGTCAATCCCAGAAAGACAAACGCCGCCGCCAGAGCCGCCAGAATCCAGTCCCATCCGGCCAAGTGCTCGGACGTCACGGAAGCGGACGAATCCCTGCGTTCGTCTTCATCTTCGTCGTCGTAGTGGTGATGCATTTACTTTCCCCTTATGCAAGCGAGGCAGGCCGTCACCGGTCCGCCCCGCAGGTTTTCAGAACATCTCGTAGTCTTAGGCCTGGCGGCGACGGCGCAATGCCATCAAAGCGCCACCGAGCAACAGCAGCAGTCCGCTCGAAGGCTCGGGGATCGCCCCCGGGGTCACGCCCATATTGATGCCTTCGGTCGTCGTCGGGAAACCGATACCGCCCGCAGCCACATAACCGCCCGTCACCAGGTCGTCGTAGCTGAATTCCTTCATCCAGTCCGACTTGACCACCGATCCTTCCGCCGAATAGGTCACAAGCTCGACCAGGAACGAATACTGCGAACCTTCATAGTCGCCAAGGCTGGTCTGCACCAACCCCGTTTCCGTACCCGTGAGGGTCGTTTCCAGATCGACGCCCTGGGCCAAGGAGGATTCCAGCCGCGTCTTCGATGTACCGTCGTTGGCATAGAGCGTCGCAGCCGAAAACGAACCTGCATCGGCGACCTGCCAGTAGAGCGTACCCGCCTGAGCCAGCACCGCTGCGCCGGCAACCGCCAGCGCCACTAGGACTTTCTTCACCATTTTCATCTTCCTTGCTTAATCGACTTGTTACCAGGCAATCGTCGCCGCCCCGCCGCGCGAGACATACCAGAACCCCGTGCCCATCGGCAACGGTTCAGCCTCGCACCACTGGTTCTGCGTCATCGTGAGACCGAACTTTTCGATCGTCACCTTCTTGTAGTAACCCCACTTGCCGTTCTTCAGCGAATAGATAGTCTGCGCACCGTCGTTCTGCGGCACCACGATCGTATCGGTCTCGCCGGCATTCGTGATCTTGCCGCTGTTGAGGTCGAACGCCGCCGGCAGCGGATTCGCGAGCAGCATCATCACCGGCGCTTCGGCCGTACCGGCCTGCACCGTCTGCGGTGCAACCGCCGAGGTCGTATACTGACCGAACAGATAGAACGGCGCCGTTACGTTCTGGCGCTCGAGAATGAGCGCCTGTCCGCGCGGAAGCGCCTGGTCTTCCGCCGGCGTACCGACCACCGCCTTGTCGATCGTCACGGTCGTATCCGCCGCCCAACCCGTCTCACCCAGCGTCCAGGCGAACCACGTGTTGTTCGCCGCATCATACAGATAGAGCTTGTCGCCCTGCGTCAGATTGTCCGTCTTGACGAGTTTCGCCACCTTGACCGCCGCGTCGTTCTCGCCATTGACCGCAACCCACGGTACGCCGATGATGGTGTTGCGCAGATTGCTCGTCACCTTCATCCAGCCGCAGATGTTGCTGCTCGTCTGGTCGGCGAAGAGAGGCACCGTCGCCGCAATCGCCAGCGCACACAAAACCGATTTCAGTTTCATCGTCGAAGTCCTTTCTAAACTAGACGGCACTCATTTGAAATTGCGCGTTCCGATGACCTTGAAGAACTGTCCCTCCGGCTTCGTGAACTCGAAGGTATCCCCCTTCGCCTTCGCGTCGACCTTCTGTCCGACAGCCCCCGGCTTCAACCCCGTCACGACCTGGTAGGTCGCAATCGGCGACATGCCGGCAACCGAAACCTTCACCGTGGCGCCCTCGATCTTGATGCTCGTAATCGTCGGATCCGCCACGAGCGTCTCCGCCGTGATCGCCGCACCGCCCATTGCCGTCGCCGCGACCTTCATCTCGGCCACCTTCGTCGTCGACGCCGTCGTCGATTCGCCCACAGTCGCCAACGCGTTCACCGCCAACGGCTTGCCGTCCTTGATGCCGGCGAGCTTCGTCGTGCCGTCTTCGGCTTTCACGCGCGTGTCGAGCAGGTAGACGCCATAGGACCCCTGACCGTCAAGCTGATCGGCCAGTTCCGCCGGAATCTGGAACAGCGTCCGCGGGCACGCCCCGTTCTTCGCGAGGGGGGCCAGCAGCACGACCTTGTCCGTCTCCGCAACCGTCGTACCGTCGGCATTCAATCCCGCGAACTTCGCGCCATTCGCCGTCCATACCAGCGCATAGCACTCACCGTTCAGAACCGTGGTTCCATCGGCATACTTGTCAGGGCCCGGGGTCGAGAACGTCAAGAGCGCATCGTTGGCCGCAGCCCAGCTTGCCATCGCAAGCCCCATCGCAACCGCCATCGTGAAAATCTTCATCTCAAACTTCCTTTCGCACGCTTACTTGTTTACCTTCACAGCTTCAAGACGATAGTAGTAGACCGCCGCATCCTGCTGCAGATTTTCAACCGACACTTCCGTCGCACCCGCCGTCACCGCCACTTCGCCCTTGTTCGTCGAGAACGCGGGGTCCGTCGCGTAGACAAGCTTCACCGTGTAGCCCGCCGGCGGCGTCATTGCCGGAATCGCGAATGTCGCCTTGTTCCCGGCCAGCGTCATCGTCTTCAGCACGAACTTCTCGCCGTCGAACGGCGAGAGGCCCGTCTCGAACTTCGCCTTCAACGTGAGACCCGAGCCGTCATACGTCTTCGTCGCATCCCACGCCAATCCGTTCTTGTCGTACCAGGCGTAGGCGATGCCCTCGGCATCCGCACCCGTCACGGGCGCCGCCTCCACCGCATCCGAGCCACCCGCGATGCGCAGATCGTCCAGACTCGTCAGACCGACGACTTCCACCGAGGTGACCTTGTCCTTCACGCGCGCAAGCTTGTACCACGCGCCGTTCTCCTGGCTCGTCACGGTGAGATAGCCCTTGTCGCTCATAATCGGCTGGCCGTCGATTCGCATCTGGGCGAATCCCGTCGCATAGTCGAAGACGAACGTCACACGGTGCCAGGTGCCCGCGTCGACTTCCACGAGATTGCACCAGGTCGGTTCCGTTGCACCCTTCGGCAGGCAGAACACCTTGAACATGCCCTTGCCTTCGCCGCTCGACTCAACGCCCACGGCAATCTGGATGCTCTCGTCTTCCGGCAAGTCCAGCGCTTCCTCCCGCACGGCCGCCTGCACCATCATGTCCACCAAGGCCGGCTGACCCGCCTGAAGCGTCGCCGACGGCGTACAGATTACGGACTCGTCGATCTTCAGCACCTTCGCGTGTGCCACGCCTTCGTCCTGAATGGCATAGCCACCCGTGCCAGCCGCGTAGGTGAGTTCGGCCACAGACCCCGAACCGCCCCAGATCGCTCCCAGCTCCGTCACCGATTGTCCTGCCGTAGCACCTTCGAAGGTTTCCTTCGCGACATCGGTCACAGCGAACAAGCCCCCGGCCATCAGCAGACAGCCAATAGCCAGAAGTTCTTTTTTGCTCATGAGCATCGTTGAATCTCCTCTTCGAAACTCGTTAAATGAAACGCCTCTCCAAACCACGGTGAGTAGAATAGCAGAAAATCGGGAGGGACGCAAGCGAGAAAGTGTAAATGTGGCAAAATTACACTTTTAACGCGTCGAATACTCCGTACAGAAAATGGCTTCCGTCACCGGCTCGCGGAATCGGAACGTCAGGCGCTGCGGCGACGCATGGCCCGGATTTTCGATGGCTTCGGACGAGAAATCGAGCGGCGCGGACGCGCTCACATCGAGGTTGAGCTTCCGAACGCCGTTCGACTTGTCAAAGGTGAAATGCTTCGCCGCTTCGTCTTTCTTCCACGTGCGATAGGTGATCACCGGCACTTCGAATGTGGTCGGCTCCGTAAATTTGACCCTGTCCGTAATCGTGATTTCATACTTCACGCGGTCAAACGTCATCGTCCGCACGAGCGACTTCAGCGCGGGCACCGGATAGGCCGACGTGTAGTCGATCGTGAGCATGTCCTTCTCGGGCGTGAACGCGACCTTGAAGACCTTCGCCTGAGCCGCACCCCCCACCTTCTGCAGCTTGCCGCCGACTACGGGAACGGGATGTCCGTACGAGTTCAACACCTTCGAGACATAGCGGTCGCGCGAGAACGTGCGCCGCGTGTAGGTCTCGCCGCCCGGATCGCCCGACATCTCGCAGTAGTCGAGCAGAATCGTGTAGGCGCCCAGGTCGTTGTGGTTGTGGTTCTCGGCGTTGTTGCCGCCCTTGAAACTGATGCCGAACTGGATGTCCTTGTTCGCGGGATCCGTCCGCGAAATCAGCACCTGGGCATCGCTGAACCACGAACGCAGAGCCGGCACATCCATCGTGGGCGCCGCCGGCGCGGGTTCCTGTCCGAACGCGCGCAGCACGAATGTGGAAAGCCCCCCCGCGAGCAACGGCACCTTGAGCGCCGTCGTGCTGACGAGATCCGGCCACACCTGACGTCCCAGCGCGAGCAGCACGGGGGACGCATTGCCACCGCCGTCGGCGATGTGCGGCGAGATGCCGCCGTGGATCTGATAGGTGTAGGCGTATTCCATGACTTTCTTCGTCTTGGGGTCCGCAAAGAAGTCGACGTGTCCGCCCGTCGCCTTGCGCACCGCAAGGCCCATGTAGAGATGATGGCCGTAGCCGTAGTTCCAGTAGCCCATGCCTTCCGAGCAGTAGCCGTCGTCCGTATAGCCCGAAATCGCATACGGCACGCTGTCTTCGGCGTGTGCCACATACTCGGCGCGCGCCAACCGGTCTTCCACGAGCATCAGCGCCGCGCGCACCACGCAGCAGTTGCACACGCTGTTCCAGTTGTTGCGGGCGTGGAACCACCAATGGCCATAGCGATGATCGCCACGCACATGGCGGAGATGCGGCACGAACATCCGCCGCTCCACTTCCGCGCGCATCTTCGTGCGCGTCGCTTCCGGCAGACGGTCGCCCACGAGCTGCAGACAGAACGCGAAATCGAGTCCCATCGCCGCACTGACGAGGTCGATGTGGGGATCGCCCCTGAAGGACGACAACGCCGCGTCATGCGCCGGCAGATTCCAGCTCTTCATCGCGCAAATGGCTTCCGCATACGCCGCGATCTTCGCAAGGAAGCGACCCTTGCGCTCAAAACACTCCGCCGTCAGCAGCGTCAGGAAGCCACCGCGACGCGCACCGTAGCACCGCTCGAAATTCGTCCGGTTGCCGTTGCGCGAGAATTGCAGATAGAGTTCGTCCGGCGTCTCCGGCACGGGCTTCGCCAGCAGTTTTTCGGCCGCCTGGATCGTCTTGACGCCCTCCGGAAGCTGCGCAAGTTCGCCCCAGCGCGCATCCGTGAGCGGCGCACCCTCCACGCACGGCTTTTCCGGCAGCCAGGCGGCGATTTCCTTCGCACGCGCCGCCACATCGCCGGCGAACGCCGCGACGGACAGCAGAACAATCGAAACTCCAATCAAACGTTTCATTTTTTCTCCTTCTGATGTTGACCCAACCCGATCACGGCAGCGCGGTGATCGGAATCTGCCGTACAAAACCGGCGAAGTTCTTCGCGGGATTCGGCGGGAAGTAGAGGTAGACGATTCCCGTCCCCGCTTCTTTACCCGGCACGAGCGCGCCCGAACTCGAGACCTTGTAGGGCTGCGGCACGCCCCGGGCGTTCACCCGGCCCGTGTCGAACACGCCCGCCGCCGTCACCTTGCCGGCAGCGGAAATCTTCATTGTCACCGTGTCGTTCGCCCCCAGACCGTCCGCTTCGCCCGTCAGCGCCACCGTGCGCCGCAACGACTTCGCAAGCTCCTTCCACGGGGACTTCGACCACGCCGTCTGCACGAGGATCACCCCCACCTCGCCTTCGCCGCCCAGACCGAGCGTCAGTTCGCACACGCCCACCGTCGTACCGTCCGCACGTGTCTTCGCCGTCACCAGGCCCGCGCACGGCAGCACGTCGCGTCCGCACTTCGCCGTCGCCGTAAACGAGTAGATGCCGGACTTCTCCTCGTACGCCGCATAGCTCGGCGACGAAAGCGTATACGTCTTTCCGGCCCGCAGGATCTTGCCCGAAGCCTTCCCCGTCGCTCCGACCTTGAACGTGGCCAGCGCATCCACCCCACCGCCTTCGAACGTGCCCTGCGCCCAGGCAGGCAAGGCGACCACGGTCACGGCATAGACGGTCTGCGCCGTCGACTTGGACTGATTCTTCGCCGTCACCGTCACCTTGTACGTCCCCGCCTTCGTCGGCACACCCGCAAGGCGACCGGTCGACGCCGTGAACTTGACGCCACTCGGCAACCCCTTCACGCTCAACGTCGCGAGCGACGCCGACAGGAAGTCGGTGCCCGCCGATTCCAGCGCCACGCCCGCATACCACACGATATTCGTACCGTCGACGCCCGACCCCACGAGCTTCAGATCCGTCACCGGATCGCTCGTCCCGTCCGCCGCCACAAAGCGCGCATAGAGATACGGCACCTCGGCCGACGCAACGACCTTCTGCGAGGCCTTGCGATAATCGCCCGACGCAAACGCAGCCGGCTGCGTCAACGTCGCATCGCGATACCAGCCGCCGAACACAAAACCCTTCGCCGCACGCGCCGAAATCGACACCGTGCGTCCCGGCGCATACACACCCGAACCCGACACCGTGCCTTCGCCCGTACCGACCACGAGCCCCAGCGAAACGCTCGGCACGGACACCACCGGTGCCGCCGGATCGCCCAGCACCGTCACGCCGAACGTCGCCCGCAGCTGATGTCCGCTCGCATTCTTCGCCGTTGCCGCCACCGTGTAAAGGCCCGCCTTCTTCGGCACGCCCGTCACCGCCAGCGTCTTCGCGTCGAAGACGAGTCCCGCCGGCAAACCCGTCAGCGTCGCCGTCACAAACGACGTCGAGTCATCGACAAGCCAGCACGTCACCGCTTCGCCCACCTTGAACGTCGTCGTCGAAAGCCCCAGCTTCGTCAGCACATCCGCCGCCGGCGTCGTGAACACCGCCTTCGGCAGATCCATTCCCTCTGCGACCGTCAGCGTCAACACCGGATTCCGCCGCACGTTCAACGGCAGCCCCGCCACGCACGCGCCCTCCCAGCGCGCAAACACGCTTCCGCTCGACGCCTTCGCCTGCCAGGTCGCCTTCTCGCCAATCACCCGCTCCTTCGGCGCCACCACCGTACCCGCACGCGTATCCAGCACGCAAATCGGCGAATCCGCCGCCACCACAGCCGCCGCCGGCTCCGGATCGATCGGCATTGTCGCCGCCATGCGGAAACCGCGATCACCGTTATAACCATTATCCCAAACGCTACAACTTCCCGCACCTGTCTCCAGGAACGCCAATGGCGAACAAAACCAGTTTCCTCCGCGCTGGTAACGCTGGGTACCATAAGCCGTATTAGGTCCAACCGATCCTACGGGGTCTGTCACCGGTTCGGTCCCCTGGGTGGGTTCCCACCAATCGAGACACCACTCGGACACATTACCCAACACGTCGTAAAGCCCCCAATCATTCGGCAAGTAAGACCCCACCGTTGTGTGTTGTGCATACCCACCCTTCCCGTCATTCCGATTGTAGCGGTTACGCGCAATTTTGTTCAGGTTTTCGTCAGGGGCTTCATACTGCGCACCCATCGGGGAGAGTCCATTCGGATAATCATTCGTCGATCCCGCGCGTGTCGCATATTCCCATTGAGCCGATGTCGGCAAATCGAATGACAGGAGGTTCGTACGCTCACGCAATTTCGCAATGAACGTATTCGATGCCACCGTCGTCGGATCGCTTGGATAGGGGGAATTAATGCCACGCAACATATCGTAGCTAACAAGTTCGACAGGGCGCATTTCCCCTTTGTACAAAGATGGATTATGCCCCATCACCAGCTCGTACTGTTTCTGCGTGACCTCAAAGACACCGATGTAATACGGGTGCGTCAACGTCACCATACGACCACCCTGCGACTGAATGAAACGCCCAGGATCAATGCGACGCAAAACGAGCTTGGTGGTCTTGTAGTCATTGGACCAACCGCCCTGCGGAATCGTCTCGAACTGCGTCATCGGATAGGAAGTCGCTGTCGCACCTGCTGAAAGGTCGACGACGAGATAGCGCGCGGTCGGCGTGGCGATCTGCGTGGACACGATCGAAACAGTCGCGACGACCTGGTCGGATGCGACTTCAACGCCCTCCGCCGCCGCGTCCCAGGTCACACGGTGCGACCCCGCCTGGGCGGTCGGCGCAGCGCCGAAGAATTTCGTCGGCGTATAGACGAGGCCGTTCTTCAGATCCTTGACCTTCAGTTCGACCCGCATCGACGCGGGCACTTCTCCGCTGACCACGTAATCAACATCGACATAACCCTTCCACGGATAGCGCTGCGCCACTGCGACCTGCGAAACCGTCGCCTCGCCCGCCGCCGCCAACGCACCGGCCAAACAGGCCATGCCCAGAAGATGTTTTAACATGCCGAACTCCTTATCTTTATCATTGTCTAATTCTTGAGATAGCCGACAACCGATTGTGCAAGCTTATACGAAAACATCGGCGGAACGGCATTCCCGATTTGTGTAAACTGTTGTTCTTGCGTTCCTGAAAATTCGTACCAGTCTGGGAAACTCTGTAATCTGGCTGCCTCTCGCACAGAAAGACGACGACGACGACCATCGGCCAGACGGATACGATGCATATCACTCGTACACCCCGCGAGATTACGACAAGTCAGCGTTCGCGCTGGCTCATCTAGCCGTAAATCGCGCGGACGGCTACAATGCGACGCCTTTTCATACGAAGCTATGTAACGGTCCATTGAGGGAGTAAGGAATTCTGCGTCTTCAGGGATCTCCGATATCTTATCGGCAAGCGCTTCTCCTGACGTCACCTCATGTATCGCCTCCTCGGGGAACTTGAAACCTCCTCGATGTCCGACAATGACAAGTCGCTCTCGCTTCTGGGGCACATCGTAATTGGACATGCGAACGACCTTGTAGTCAACCTGATAGCCCAACATCCGGAACTGTCCGAGAATAGAATTAAAATAAGATTCGTCGAGTTCCGGCAACCCCTTCACATTTTCGCAAACCCATATTTTAGGCTGAAGCTTGCGAATCGCTGAAATATAGGCGGGAAATCCATCACGCGCATCCGCCCTCCCCTTACGTTTACCTCGCCGACTAAACGGTTGGCAGGGAGGGCCTCCAAGAACGATATCTGCCTGCGGATATTCAGTTTCTTCGGTCAACATTTCATTTCGGCACTCGGAATGAAGATTAATCCGATAAGTCTCACAGCATTCTCGTTTCATCTCATAGCCAATTGTCTTCACGCCCGCACACTCGAAGCCGAGAGACAATCCACCGCAACCGGCAAAAAGGTCTATTGCCAAAAAAGGATGCTCATTCGGGAGCTGAAGCGTTTCGTTCAAAAACGAAATCCATCCCCGACCTGCATGCGGGGAATCAAAAAGCAAGGGCTGTTTTGTCTCACACTTTCTCATATCGCAGAATGATGAGGGCCCATGAACTTATCGCCGTTAAGATGAATCATATGATCAGGTTCTTCCGCAATCCAAACATCCGTCTCCCACGCAATTTGATCCGAAAACTTCTTATAGGTCCGACGATCTGGGAAAGCCGTGATAAAGACTTTTCCTTCTGAGACATTCGCTGTCATCTGGTTGATTTCCAATACCCGAGCAGGCGACATAGGTCCAACAGAAGTCACGCACTCGATAAAGACGACCCAATTCCGCGTTGGCACATGAAACACAACATCCGGCATCTTGTCGTGCAAGGTAATGGCAAAACCAATCTTTTGCAATCCCTCACAATTCTTGATCAAATCTCGCTTCTCCGCATCACCTAAATACAGACATAAGGACTGCTGCAAGAAACGTGGCGCAAATTCTTCGACGACGGCCTTCTGAAGCCGATTATGCGCACCAGCAGAGAGCGCATACTGGGTACCATCAACTGTCACAGCGACTTTTGCAACACGCTTCTTAGAGGCGTAGACCTCTTTCAATGTCGTGTGTGCCGTCAGAAATGATTTGAGTTTTGAATCCCATGACTCCGTGCCAAATGACTGAAACAGATCCAAAGCTTCTGAGGTCACACGATAACAATAGTTCGGCGAATTGGTTGCCTCACCGTTATCCTCAATGATTGCCGCCGTACGAAAATGATGCAATGCCTGCTTGCGAATAGTCTCACGGCTATTCTCCGCATAACGAACACGGTAGTTCGTACGTAGGAACAAGAGAATATCGTGAATACGCATCCATTCATTCGACGCCGATGTCCAAGGACAAGACGAAGAAAGCTTCAAAAGCGCCAACAACGAATAACAACAAACACCACTTTGTTGCCCAGTAGGCAAACCGAGCAACTTCAAAACTTTCTTGGCATCTTGTTTTTTCAAACTGATTAATCCATTTTATCTCGTCACTTAACAACAAATCGTATCTTTTCGAAGGACGGCTATATTGTATCATTTTTGAACGCCATTAGTAAAATGAAATTTGACCGCGGTGATGGCGTGACGGCGTGACACGAGTGACAGTCCCTTTCGTGACGGCGTAACCTCGGTACGTAATCAATGAACACCTCATGTCGAGTCCTGGGGATTCAATTATGAAAATCAATCCTATCCCAAGCCTATAAGACCCATCATGATCAATCCCATCTCTCCTATCAATCCGAGAAACAAAACGAATCGGTCCCATCCGTCCGATCCGTCCCATCGGTCCTAGCAAAAAGAACAAGGCGCTCATCATGAAATGCCGGGCGCCTAATTTTTGTTTCTAGGACGGATCGGACAGATGGGACGGATGGGACCGATCTCCTGTGATAGGTCCTATGGGTTTGATAGGATTGATCATGATAGGTCCTATAGGTTTGATGGGATTGATTTTGATGATGCATCAAAATCTCTCGGAACGGAAACCTTTGGCGCCTCATCAATGGGACAACTCCGGCTCGGCGCGCAATCCGTGACAATCCGTGGACAAAACTGCGTCACTCGCGTCACTGAAAGCAGCCACACTTCGTCACTCCGTCACCCAAAGTCAAGGGTCACTGCGTCACTCAGTCACTACGTCACTACTCGAAGATTTCAACAACCTGAGCAGTTCAAGGAATTTCGGCGGAACCTCATTCGACCATCACCCCTTCATTCATGCGACATGCTCTTCTGCAGGATGGCCGCGTCAACCTGCCGGGCGATCGGCTCCAGCGACAGACTGTTTTCAATGGATTTAATCCGTACAACAACATTATGCGGATAGTCAGCCTTGGGCCGTTCCTTCTGTAAAACGTGTCCGTCTCTTTTGGGGACATAGCGTCTTCTCGTAGGCATCGGCCGCTTGACATCTTGCCGTGCCGCCGAAGATACGGGCCGCTCGACGGCACGCCGTCCGACTTCACAGGCCAAACGCCAGATGGCCCGCTGCCCGTAGTTGGAAAACAGGGTGACAGCCAAAACCAGGGCAAATGCACAACCAAGAATCGCACGCCGATGCCTGCCCCAACGAGACAGCCGTTTCGCTTCCTTGCCACCGGCGTCGCCAGGCATACGCTGAAGCCATCTGCGGATGATTCGAACAGCGCAAAACAGCAGACCGACGCCGATCAACCCGTATAGAACCCATCTGCAAAGCCCGAGCCACGTACTCCTCCACAGGATGTCCGCGTCGATCTGACGGGCGATCGCCTCGGCCGGACATGCTGGCAATGCCGAACCGACATAGACCAAAACGTTGTTCCTGGTAAAAAGAGCAAAGCCAGAATCCGCCCTCTCGATCCCATATCCACGGTCACCAATATCTTTCACGTTCTTGGAATGATCTATGGGTGTATTCGCCAAATGTCCAAGCAACGATTCGTGCGCTTCTCTCACACCTGGCCGTGTCAACAGTTCTATACGGAGCACCTCGGGCCGGTTTGTTTCCGACCACACCATCAAACGTCGGAAGCCCTCCTTCTCCATCCGCGAAACACGTGTTGCGACAGTGTTTGTCGGCAGAGCCAACGAGGGGAAATCGTAGGACTTCAAACGACACCAATACATCTGCCGGGTCTTCCCATTCCATGCGTCCCAATCATAGTGGGGGGCAATCCGTGCGGCATCTGGCCTCAAGGCCGTTGTCAACACGTACAAGATTACGATCAAAAGTATTTTAAGCACTTTCATTCTATTCGCATCCTTCCCTTGGTCGTTCGATCAAGGTCACATCTGTCATATCCCAAAAGGCCTGGAGGAGTTAACCTTTCACGATAAACATACGGGGCGCTCGGACTTTCATCTGAAAATTGAATTGAAACTGGCAATTCAAGGTCGTCGACGGCGTCGTCGAACGAGTAGCGGTCGAACGGGAGGGTCCCGAGCGCGTATTCCATCCAGTTCGACAGGCCGTCCTCGTCGGGGTCGCCAGCCGCCCCGTCAGCGCCTTCGGCGGAATTCGGCAGCAGGCCGCCGCCCAGCTCCCATCCGTCTGGCATCCCGTCGCCGTCCGTGTCGGCGTCGCACGGGTCCGTCCCCGTGCCGAGGTGGTAGACGAACGAGAGCCCCGCGCACAC
>JAZUGW010000123.1:0-25923 GCA_045641465.1 Kiritimatiellia bacterium
CGAAAAGTCAAGCGGAATCGTCGAAAAAAGTCAAAATGCTCTAAACGGGCCGGGACGGCTCGCCGCCGTCCCAGCCCGCCCGGCAAGGGCCGCAACCTACGGCCTACTTGCGCGAAGAATTAGGGATTTGTAATCCGTGAATGCGAAGAAGATGTCGTTGCGCGAATGTCCGTTCTTTCTCCACGAATTTTAGGGAGCAATCCGGAGAAGATAGAACATCTTTCCTTCCTGCGGAATGCTGGGCACGACAGGCTTTTCGGATGGTCCGGGCAGGACCGTTCCTAGATCGGTCGTTGAGACGGGTTCACCCTCCAACTCACGGAAGGCGACCAGTTTCAATCTTCCATTGAGTGGACGCACCACCAGTTCGCCCTTCTGGCGGAGTTCGACGCCGAAGACGAGATTTCCCGCCCCGTCATACGCGATCGACGAAATCCGCAAGTCAAGATCGGGTTGCGTTTCCGGCAACGCCGCGACAAGATAGCACTGCGCCAATGTCTCAGAGGACCCACGAAACGCGCGAATCGCCGCCGCGCCTGTCTCGGAATCGGCAAGCTGGACAAGCCAATTCTGGATCGACGGCAGCGCAACGATCGCATCGGCCACGGCCTGACGGACGGTCTTGTCGTCAATGTCGGGAATCGACGGACGCCACCCCGATTCGTCCAGGACCTCTCGATCAAAGGACGTCGCCACGAATGCCCCGCCCTTGCCGTTGCACATCCGAAACGCATCCGACCCCTTCGTCGTCAGGAACAGATGCTGAATCTCATTTCCGGACGCATCGAACAGACACACATCCACCGAACCATCCGTAATCTTGCCATCCGGCCAAAACGCCTCTTTCGTGCAGACAAGCGAACCGCCTGCGGCAAGGCTGGTTCCCAGAGGGAATGTGAAATCGCATTTCGCCACGGTGTCACCACTCTTCGTACACGTCACGCGCACGCCGCCCAGCGCAAGCGCCGTTGTCGCATCCAGATTGGTGAGAACCAGATATTCGGCCCCATCGGGCCCGCCAAGCACCGGCACGCTCATCACTTCGGCCACCCGCAGCGAGGCCTCCACATCGGCCGAAAGATCCTTCCGCCCTCCTAACGCCCAGGATGTTCCACCCAACGCGAGCGCTGCCGACGCTGCTAGTTCCGTCCGCACGGACTCACCGCCCACCCGTCCCTGGCTGGGACCCGCGATCAACACCCCGCCGACGGGATAATAGAACTTCGCCCCGATTGTTTCAAAGAGGCACACCACACCCGACTCGTCCCGCGCGGGTTCATAGTTACGGCGGATCGTCTGCCCTTCGTAGAACTTGAGCGCGTAGACCGTACCATAACTGTAGCTTCCCTGCGACGTTGTCGAGAACAGATAGGTCGCATTCGAATAGCCGCTTGGGAATGTGATCGCATTTCCCTGGAGCAGCAGTGTATTGGACACCAGATCTTTCAAATAGAAATTGCCAAATTCAAAATCATAAACTGTTGTCGAATCGGCGACAATCGGCGCCAGCAGACGAGCCGCCGAACCTGCCGGGAAATCCAGATAGGTATTCTTCGTCGCATCTTTGTCCTTATTGCTGAAGAAGCGCCAGTCCGTACTGTCGTTGCCTTTATCCGTTCCGACGAACACGCCGCCACAGCCCACGTCGAAGGCGAACTTGATCTGGCAGCGTGTCTGTTCCGTCGGCGAATAGTCCAGCGGGACACGCTGGGACCCATCGCCACGAACATACGCGAGCGACTCATATCCGCCAACGACCGTCTCGACCGCGAGGAAACACCGTACGCACGCGCAGAGCGGACTGTTCGGATCGTATCCCGCAGGCGCGCCGACACGACACGCGCCCGAACCGGCGGCGACTTCACCAAGATCGACGCGTGTCGACCAATTGGTCAACGATGCGCCTTGGTCGGACGCCCCCCAGGCCAAAAACAGATGCGCGGCGCGGGGAAGATGCGCGTAGGCGATTTCCAGTTGCGATTCCTCTTCATTCATTTTCGCGACGAGTTCGACCGGCTGGTAGCCGGGCACCTCGATTTCCGCCAAGGCGCTCCATTCGCCGGACGACGAACGGGCACGTGCCCAGACGGTGAAACCAGTCCGCGTCGTCGCCAGCGGGGCCATATACGCCGTGGCGGCGGCATTGACCGTACCACCCCAGAGTCGCGGATCGGTTCCCGCGCACGCATAGTAGATCGTCACACCCGCAGTGGAAACGAGTTCGGCCCGTGCGCCCTCCTCGACAAGATTGAGTTTCGGCGCATCGATGGACGGATACCAACCGGCTGCACGATAATGGGACAGCAGATACGGCAACCGCCGTTCAATGAAATTCGAGATGATGTACTCGCAGGCCGTCGTCCAGGTCGCGTACGTCTGTCCCGCACGCCCCCACCGGGCGGCTTCGCACACGATGACGTCGTCGATCTCCGCCATGCGCGCGCGAAAACGACGGATGTTGTTCGTCATGGACATCGCCCCGTCGCGGAAAAAGTGTCGGTAGAAAAGATCGGCGAACACCTGTCGGTATTCGGCGTTCTGCATCAACCGCGCATTGAGCCAGTGAGAATTGAAGTTGCCGAGTCCCGAGTAGACGCCCCAGCCGACCGGATTCGACTCGACTTCACCCGCTCCGTGTACGACGCCCATGCCGAGGGCATGTTCGCCGTCATGGCAGAACCACTTGAATCCTGTCGAATTGGCCGTGTGGTCCCAGATGGCAAAATAGTTGTTCGGACGACCTCCCCAAACCGAACACGGCGAATCGCCATCGGCCGTGTAGTGTCCGATCAGCGTACGCGTGATGAGGTTCGTAACATCTAGGTAGACGGGATACGCCTCGTTGCGCGTGCCGTCGGGATTGCGTCCTTGAACGCGCTGATAGGCCTCGTTGGAGGCGAACCCGTTCATCATCAGATTGTAGAGCGCCTGGCGTCCTTCGTCCGTTCCCGAATTGAGATCATTCACATTGTAGGTATCATAGTCTTCGGATGAACCGCCGAGATACGATTCGGCGAAATGATCGTCGGCCCGTTCCTGGGTCTGGTAAAGTCCCCAATAGATGCCGTTGATGAAGAGATTGTAGTAGCGGCTGCGCGTATACGGTTCGCCGAGATCGCGCTGCGCATCGCGTTCAAAGGTCTCGGTCACGAAGGCGTCGCGCAAGAATCCGGCCTTGGCCTCATCAGGATTGTTGGCCCAGGAATAGTTCTGCGAACACCGCAGGTCCATACGCTTGAACGTGTCGACGCCTTCATCGCCGAAGAACGGGAAGTTCACGTGCTTCTTGCCATACGCCTGCCGGAAGAACAGACGGAACGAATGCTTGGGATAGCCGGCGTTTCGGCTCGCCGCACCGCGCATGCGCAATCCCATCGGCGCAAAGAATTCGTTCGTCGCACCGCGCACCGGATCGATCTGCTCGACCATGCCAGCCCGTTCCCAGGTCTCGCCACGCTGGGAAATGTTCACGTAGATACCGGTCGAGGCATTGAAGAGATTCTGGGGATCGATGAGGATCGAAATCGTCGCAACCGTGTTCGTAAAGCCGCGCAAGATCTTGGCACGCGCGGTCGCGTCGTTGACGAGATCGGTGCGCATGCCGTAGACCATCGCCTGGTTGTTGACCTGCTTGCTTGACGGGAATCCGTGGCCGGGCGAAGTCGTACTCGGAGCCTGCGACAGCACGTCATCGAGGAAGATGTAGGTCGCGACGCTTTCGCGCGGCTGAACGGACAGAGGATCGACGGCACAAGCGCGAATCGCCGTCGTTGCGGCGATTCGAATCGGGCCTGTATAGCGTAGGCTTGCGGGCGTTGGCGCCGTTCCATCCGTTGTGTAGAAAATCTGCGCGGCCGAGTTCTCAAGGTTCGTGATCGTCAATAGAAACGGCGCGGTCTTATAACCGTGAGGCTCGCTGAACAGGAGCGGCGGAGTCGGTCCATTTCGTCCTTCGCCATTGGCTGCGCCGGGTGTCGGGGGCTGAAGGTAGCGCAGCGCCTCCGCCGCGCCGTCGCTTGGACAGCCGTATGAAGCCCCCTCGATCTGCTCGGGGAATTCAAGCGTCGACACAACCGTACCATCGGGTTGCGCCAAGGCGACATTCTCGCCATCGGACGAGAGCCCGAGATCGACATGTACGTCTCCATCCGTCCAGCCTGTCACCCCGTCGGCGTAGACGACAAGATAACCGTGAGCGGGTACACTTGTACCCTCTGGCAAGGTTTTCCATTTGGACAATTTCTTCGACGGGTCATCCGTCACGTACCACCCCGTCAAATCCTGCGGCACGGAATTCGGATTGAAGATCTCGAACCAGTCGACATCGTCCGCCGCAACCACCTCATTCACACGCACAGGTTGCAGCGCAGCCGTCGGCGTCGTGAACAGGCCGTTGAATCGTTCCGAGACACGACCAAGCGAATTGGACGCAAAAAGCGAGTAGGCGTAGGTTCGGCCGGGCGTCAAGTCCACCTTGGGCACATAGACACGACCTTTAACGGGGACAGTCCCCACGCGCACGGGCGCAGGCAGAGGTTCGTCGGCTGGACCGAACGCGAGACAGACATCCGCCGTCTCGACGTCTCGCCCCGGCCAGTGCATCACGGCCGCAAACGACGCACGCGTAGACTCGACACCCGACACAACGGCAGTCAATGCGGGCTCCACCGTCGAACACGATCCCGTGGCTTCGACTTCGACGTAACCGGCTCCGTTGTTGTCTTGAGGGCCAAACACGAGTTTCAAGCCAACGACGTCCGTCGCGAGGGACCCCGTGGCGACATCGGCGAGCGTCGCAAAAGAAGCACCCGTTCCCGTCCAATTGCCCGACGAACCACCCAGATTGTACGACACCGACGGCACGGACAATGTCACCCAACTCGACGACTGGGTCCGTAGCACTTGTACAGAACTGACACCGATGCCGTCGCGTCCCGAATCGCCCCAACGCGATGAAATGCGGATCTGCTCGACACATTTCGGTTCGTCGAATCTCCAGGCCAGCGTCACACCTGCCGTGATTCCGACAATCTGCGAATAGTCGCAGGCACTGCCCGGTACTGAACCGTCAGTCAGTTTGCCCAAGCCTGCAGCGGACGCGACCAGCGGCTTGCCGTTCTCCGTGTAGAACGTCCCGGTCATCTCAGGCGAGAGTCCACGCAACAAATGTTCACCTGCAAGCGGCTTCCAAACGGAAGGATCGTACGCGCCCGTCTGCCACACAGGTGCACCATAAAGCGCCGCACTCTGGAATACTGCACACATCAGCAATAAACCAAAGAACGCTTTCATCAGGTGCCCACGTGCACGCACCCAAACTCGCATTAAAATAAACATTTGGGTTATTCTAGCACATTACCAGAGCATGGGCAATGGGAAAGTATCTGGAGCGAAAAGGACGCGTAGGACGGGCACGACACGCAGGACGAGCACGACGAGCAGGTTGCTACGCACAAACAAGTCGCACGAGGAACGTATAAGTACGGCAGAATACGTTACAGATTCCCCGCCACCAGACTCGCCGCCGCCAAGCACGCACAAAACGGTAGGGAATGCGGCGTGAATAGGGGACTCGCGTGAGGAGTTCGTGGAACAAGGGTACCCGTTCGGCAAGGAGTCGATCAAAGGATGCGAGGTCATAAGCCGCCGCCCCACGAGGATCGTCAAAAAGCGCACCCCGATAGACTTCGGCAATCGTCATTGCCAGTCGCCATTGTAACATAACCTGGCAGTCGGCTGGCGTAGCAGAGGAGACTGAATCATATTTTTCTGCAATATCAACGGCCACCTCCGCACGTCGAGCCCACCCGCGTGCAAGTTCTGACGGTGCCATCGTCTGTCCGGACCGACCCAACAGATATCGGTAGAGGACCTTGGGAAAACGAATCACCCGCCTCACATGCGCCAGCGGCAACAACGTCCACTCCTGATCGGTATACGGCGAACCTTCGAGTTGGCAATACCCTGTCTCACGCAGAAGTTCCGTTCGATATGTGAAAGCATGCATCGTCACAACTTCCGGCCCCATCAGAAACGTTTTCAAGTCAAAGACACGTTCAGGCGTAAACGGCAGAATCTCATGGTGTACAAGTCGGCCATTCGCATCAACGATTTCATAGTCGCTCAAGACCAGGTCCGGCAACGACTTCATCTGCTCGCCAAGGAATGCGAGGAATGCCACCAGATGCTCCCGCGAAAACGTATCGTCGGCATCGAGCACTTTTACGAACGTTCCACTCGCGACCGGCAGCGCCGCATTGATGCAACTGCCATAGTTGCCATTGGGTTTGTCGATGACGCGAACGGATTCAGGATACTTGTCCGCAAAGGCATGCGCGATTTCAGAGGTACGATCCGATGAACCGTCGTTGACGACGATGATCTCCAGGAACGGCATGGACTCACTCGGCAGCTCGACACTCGCCAGACATGTCGGCAGATAGGCCTCCATATTGTAGGCCGGCACAATCAGTGTGAGACGTTTCTCCATCACCCCACCCATTGTTTCAAGCGGCGTACGAAAAGGACGCAGGCCCCTCGGAAACGGCGACTGGAACTCAGCGCATCCAATGTAACGCCGATGACGCGTTTGACGCGCCAGAAGAACCGGCCTGTCGAGGACAAATCGCAAACACGTTGGCAACGCGCGATCTCGCTCGTTTCAGGATGGTCGAACGAAACTTGCGTACAAACGGTCGGCCGCGCGTGAAAAAGACGAATCACCCCCTGATCAACCCAGCGGCTCCATGTGTCGTTCATCACACGCAGCGGCGAGTTGTCCGCCAACAACGCCTCGGCTGCGGACCGGGTCAGCACATAACCTTCCGCACACCAGTCCCACGTGGCCGGTTCTAGTCCGATATCAGGAACGACCTTCTGCGCCCCGCCATCGTGGTCGCAGAGAAGAACGACCTGGGGGGACGTCCTTTCAAGATGCGCTTCAACCCAGGACAGGACTTCGGGGAACCGATCGTCCAGAACGACATCGTCCTCAAGCACGCACGCAAAGGGAAGTCCTTCCTCGATGATTTTCCGATAAACTTTCTGATGACTCAGCGCACAACCGATCTGACCATGCACCGGCGGTGCCAAGGTACAGCACCACCAGCCGAAAGCACTAAACTGGCGCCCCCTTTCAGAGGGTGCCAGTTCAGCATCGTCAATCGCCTCCAATCGTTCCCATGAAACCCCCAGCGCCTCAAGGCGCGCCGAAACACGCGCGAGTCGCGTCGTGGAACGAGGCAGATTGATGAGGAATACTTTCATCGACGAAAGTGGTCAATCGGCTTCGCTTCATCAGAAGCGTACCGTAAATTCCCAGCGGATGAAATACGCCGGACGCGACGAGTCGTAATAGTCGCCAGGATTGAACACTTCCGCCACGACGTGTCCGAACACTTCAAAGCGCTTGATGCCCTGCGCCTCCTTCGGACGCAACAACAGCGGGAAGTCGTAGCGGATGGACGACAGAAGGCCCTTGTAAAGGCTGTCGCCCGACCCATCGGCGTGTCCCTGATGATCCTGAACGGCGGCCCACATCGGTCCCGAATAGAGCGCGAGGCTGTGGTGCGGCCCGAATTCGGCGCCCAGCGTCAGCTTCGTATAGAGCATATTGCTCCAATACCCCAGACCGTAAAGCGTACCGTACTGCATCATCTCGGAATCGCAAGGGGCACGTGCCCACATCGGGTCCCACGCCGTATCATTGTCGTCGGCGCCGTTCCGCTGACGGTCACCCGACAGGTAGTAGGCCGACAGGCGCGAATACGGACGAATCCCCTGATAGGTCTTTTCCTTGTGGAAATCAATCGCGGCATAACCCATCCAGCCACCGGCCTGCGTATTGTTCGAACGCGTGCCAAACTGTTTCGCGACATCGAAATCGAACGACAGGTTGTCCGTCACCTGCGGCATGATGTGCCAGCCGACGGCCGTAATCTGCTTGTCTTCAACACGCTCGCCCTTCGGCGTCTTGTACGACTCGTTATGCTTGTGCACGACATAGAGCTGATAGGGCAGATTCTCGCCGAAAACATCTTCCGCCAGGAAATGGTTCCAGACGAGTCCGCCGCCCCATTCGTCCATCCCCTGATCGTCGCCCGGATGAATGGCGTTCATCGGACGATGACGCGAATGACGTGAACCATAGCGGTAGATGTTCTTGCCATTGTCGTAAAGCGCGAACGAATCGAGCGACGACTTCTCGGACGTGTGGAACGTGAAGCGGGCCATATCGGCATAGCACGAACGCGAACCGACATAGGGGGCGCCATCCAGCATCAGGCGATCGAGGCCGAGCACCGAATGGCGGCCGTCGAAGAGATCCTGACGGCCAAGACGGAAATCAAGAAAATCGTCGAAGAGGCCACGTCCCTCGAAGTAGAGGTTGTCGAGGATGACTTCATCCGGAAAGTTGTAATTGCGGAATTTGCGCTTCGTGCCGTTCTTCACGACATACTCGCGCATTTCATCCACGACACGTGCATAGAGGCCAAAGTCCTCGGTATCCAGTCGCGCCCAGACGCGCGGACGATACCGAATGTGGTTCTGCGCTTCCTTGTAGGCGCGCGGCATCATGGCTCCCGGCGCACCCGGTAGTCCGGGCACATTGTGCATAATCTCCTGTCGCAGACGGAAATCAGCACCGGCGTCAAACTTGAGCGACGAATTCCGATCCGGCGCGGCGACCTTTTCGGCCGCCGGTTCAGCCCACACGCTCGCCACGGACAATGCCGCTACACCCAACGAGAGCATTCTTCTCACTTGATCCTCCTCAAAATCAACTACAGCAAATCTTTCATCGCCACCAGACGCGCAAGCGCCAACGAAGCCGCGGTGGCATTGGACCCCTTCGCCGCATCGCGCAAGGCAATGACGGCCTCGTACGTTTCCGTGTCGCCCACGGTGAGCGTCGCGCCCTTCAGCGTGTGCGCCGTCACATCGAGTGCAATGAAATCCCCGCGCGCGATCTCGCCTTTAGCCTTGACGAGCTGCTCGCGGATAGTATCGACATAATCACCGTAGATCGTCTCGAGCAACGTTTCATCTTCATCGCCCACTTGATCCGTCAACCATTTTCTGACTAGGTCTTTCATAAGCGCCTCCTTTACACGTTGAGCCGAGTTCGGCTACTGTTGTGAATCCTTCTGTTCGCGATACCATACCCGCCAGAGGAACAATCCCTTACCCGGCGCCGTTTCGACACGTGCCGTACGGGGCGTTGCCGCCTCCAGAAGTTCGGTTACGGCCTCGGGCTTCTCCCCGCCCTTGCCAACCGTCAAAAGAAAACCAACCATCGACCGGACCTGCTTGTAGAGGAATCCATCGCCCTTCACGCTGAACACGACACGCGGCCCCGACTTCTTCACCGTGAATGCGAAGATGGTCCGAACGGTCGTCTCTAGGTCGCGATGGGGATTCGCCGCAAACGAAACAAAATCGTGACGTCCCACGAAACGAGCGGCCGCGTTCTGCATCGCCGCGAGGTCAAGCGGGCGATGGCAGAAGGTCCAATACGGGGCAAGATGCGGCGGAAGGATCGAGGCATTGTACACGAAGTACCGATACTCCTTCCCCTTCGCCGATTTGCGGGCATCAAAATCGGGACGCGCATACGACGCCTTCATCACGCGGATATCGGGCGGCAGGCGCGTATTCATCGCCCGCACGAGATTCGCCGGCGGAATGGGCTGCACGAGATCGAAATGGGCTACGAACCCCTTCGCGTGCACGCCCGCATCCGTTCGGCTGGAACCGAAGACGCGCACCGGCGCCTGATTCAGAAACGTCAGCGTCTCTTCCAACCGCTGCTGTACGGAGATTCCGTTATCCTGAAACTGATAACCTGAATACGCCGTGCCGTCATAGGCCAGAATGATTTTGTAGCGTCTCGGTTCCATGCGCTTAACTGACAATCGTACCGACGGCTTCGCCTCTCACGACACGCTCCAGCGCATCGCCGTCGAAGAAATCGAAGACGACGATCGGGATGTTGTTGTCCATGCAGAGGGCAAAGGCCGCAGAATCCATGACTTTCAGACGCTTCTCGAGCGCGGTTTCATACTTGAGCGCATCGTACTTCGTCGCCTGCGGATCCTTCTTCGGGTCGGCGGTATAGATGCCGTCGACCTTCGTCGCCTTCAACAGCGCATCCGCACCGATTTCGCTCGCACGCAGCGCGGCGGCGGAATCGGTCGAGAAGGACGGGTTGCCCGTGCCGCCCGCAAAGATGCAAACGCGGCCCTTCTCGAAGTGACGCAGCGCACGGCGCTGGATGTACGGTTCTGCCAGCTTCGGCATTTCAATCGCCGTCATCACGCGCGCCGGCACGCCGATGGATTCAAGCGCGTTCATCATCGCAAGACCGTTGATGATCGTCGCCAGCATGCCCATCGAGTCGCCCACCACGCGATTGACACCGTTCTTCGCACCCGAAAGGCCGCGGAAGATGTTGCCACCGCCCAGCACGATACCGACCTCCACACCGAGCGCGTGAATCTTCTTCACGCGTTCGGCCATGAAGGCGAGACGGGTGGCATCGATCGAGTCGCCCGTTTCGTTGTTTTTCAGAACTTCACCCGACAGCTTCAGCAGAATACGCTTGTACTTGATTTCACCTGCCATTTTACAGATGTCCTTTCGTCCTTACTTGGCCACGTCCAAGCCAATGCCCAAGTCGATGTACTGGCCACCGTCATTCTGACGGACATGCACGGCGAGCGTATTCTTGCCCGGCTTCACAGCGGCAAGGAAAGCCGCCGCCGGAACCGCCACCGGCTCCCAGTCGTTGTTGTAGCCCTTCACCGCGACCAAACGCACACCATTGAGGTAGATCTCGGTATCTTCGTCGTGGAAGAGATCGAACACGGCCTGCAGGACCTCCTTCTCGGGCGCCGTGTAGGTGAACGTGCGGCGCAGCCAGATATTCTTCGTCGTCCACTCCGTGGTCACCTTCGCATTCGGATGATCCACCATGATCTGCTTATTGCCAAAGCCACCCGCCGAACGCGCCCAGGCCGCATCGTTGAACGTCGGCTGTTCCCAGCCCGCGCCCGGAGCCTCCGTGGTCCAAGCCCAGGCCTTCGGGTCCGAATCGAGGCGCTTCAAAATCGGCAGCTGCGTTCTCGGCGTCATGCCGACTTCAGCCGCCTTGCGCACGCGGTCATGGACGGCGGCCAAAGCCTTCGGATTGAACTTCACGACCTTGCGGTCGTAGGTGATGAGGCCGTTGATTTCGGCTTCGACGTCCGTCGTCTGCGTATAGACGCTGCCGGTAAGGCCGCGCGTCGCCATCATCGCCACGTGATCCATCAGGGTGATGAACTTGTTTTCAACGAACGAACGATCCGCATCCTTGCCCGTATTGCCGTAGCCCCACGCCTTCGCCGTCCACAGATGGCCTTCCACGCGGCAGCCGATACCGCCGAATTCGCCGAGGAAGCTCGCACGACGCGGATTGACCTTGAACATGCCCGGCGTCACGGCGTAGTCGTGGCGGTCCACGAGGTCGGCCGCCTCTTCAACCCCGGCCGGCTTGTGCTGGGTGTGATGGAATGGACGCCACACGTCACCGCCTTCGAAGTCATGCGCACCCGACGGACCATCCACAATGCGGGTGGGGTCGTACTGCTGGGTCCACACGAGCGTCGCGTGCGAGAGGAATTCGCCCGGCTGGCCCCAACCTTCGTTGTACGGGATCCAGGCAATGATCGACGGCGAATTGTAGAGGTGGTCGATCATCTGCTTCAGTTCGGCACGGTAGAAGCCATAACGCTTCGTCGCGTCGCCAGCCCCCGAGGGCATATCCTGCATCACGAGCAAACCGAGCTTGTCGCAGAGGTAGTAGTAGCGGCGAGGTTCGACCTTGATGTGCTTGCGCATCATGTCGAACCCCATCTCCTTGAGGGCCTTGATGTCATACGCCATCGCTTCATCCGACGGCGGCGTCAACAGGCCATCCGGCCACCAGCCCTGGTCGAGCGTTCCGATGATGAACCGCATCTTGTTGTTGAAATAGAGACGCAGCACACCGTTCGGGTCCTTCTTCATCTCGATCTTGCGCATGCCGAAGTAACCGCGCACGACGTCCTTCTTGTCGGTCTCGTCGTCCTTGAAGACGATCTCAAGGTCGTAGAGGGCGGGCGATTCCGGGCTCCACAGCGCAATCGGCTGCGGCAGCTTGAGCGTCACCGGCTTGCCCCACGCCTTCATCTTGCCGACAGCCAGTTGCTGACCGTCCTTGCGCACCGTCACCGTCGCTTCCGCTTCCGAAAGGTTGCCCGCGCCGGCAAGGGTCACGCTCACCGTGCCGGCGTCAATGTCCGTCGTGACCTTGTAGTCCGTCAGATACGTCTCCGGCACCGTTTCCATCCACACCGTGCCGCCGATGCCGCTCGAACGCGTGTACATGCAGCCGCCCGGACGGAACACCTGCTTGCCGGTGGAACCGATGAAGTCCGTCGTCGGGTCCCAAATGGACACGACGAGTTCGTTCTCACCCGCCTTCACGAGATCCGTCACATCGTAGGAGAACGGCATCTGTCCGCCTTCGTGCGGGATATCCGCCTGACGTCCGTTCACATACACCATCGCACGGAAGTCCGCCTGTTCAAAGTGAAGCAGCAACCGCTCGCCCGGCTTCACATTCGCCGTGAACGTGCGCTTGTACCACAGCTGTTCGGACGGTTCCAGGAGACGCCCCACGCCCGAGAGCGAGCTCTCGATGACGAACGGCACAAGAATCTCGCCATCCCACACGGACGGGCAACCCGGCGCATTCTTCGTCACCGCATACTGCCACAGACCGTTGAGGTTCGTCCAATTGCCACGTACCATCTGCGGACGCGGATATTCACGCCACGCGTTCGCCGGCGTTACCTTCTCGCCCCACGGGGTTTTGAGGCCAACCGGAGCCTGCGTATAGGCTGCACACATCAATGCGGACATCGCCGCGAATGCAAACATAAGCTTTTTCATAAGTTTCCTTTTAAGTCGTGTGAAACTATTCTACCATATTCAAGGGGAGCGAACAATCAAAAGTGTTATTTTTCAAGTCGCGTAAACTGGTTAGGTTCCATGCAAAAGGCTGTCATTTTCATAAATCCAGGACGGTCCCCGTGGCTGCGAGCAGCAGCTTCTTTTCAATGGCGGAAAGAGGAAGGCCCGTCAAGGCGGAAAGCGACGCAGCATACAGATCCATCTGCCTTTGATAGTGGGCTTTCAGACGACTCTGGAAAGCTTCGAGTGTTTCGCCTTCCTGTTTTGCATTCGTCTTGAAGTCGTAGATCACCGCTTTCCGGACCGTTCCGTCGTTCCAGAAAACGACACGGTCGAACTGTCCCGTCTCCCAAACACCATCGTCAAAGAACTCATACGACCGTTCCCGCCAAAGTCCGGACATCTCTGGTGTTCGAACAAAAGCCGAACGCCACGCATGAGCAAGAATCCACCGCTCGGTTTCGTTCTTCGGCGCAGCCGGATCAATCCAACCCACCGCCGCGAAATCTGCGTGTGCGGAGGTTCCCCTCTCAGCTGCGGAACTTCCCGCGGCGAACAACTCGGTTGCACCCGTTCTGCCGCCCCGTCCAATTTCCCCCAGCTCGGTCGAGGGCGACCGGTGAGTCGTACGCGTATCGCCGGACGCATGGACCCAGGCTGCGGACACCGTCTCTTCGACCGTCTTCTGTTGAAACGGCGGCATCGTTCCAAATTCGCAAATGAGTTTACCGTAAGGACACTCCAGTGGAGTCTCCTCTTCAAATGGTTTCAGCAAAAGGTCACGGAACTGGACGCACGAACCGTGTTCGTCTTCGCAAATAAAGACATGCGTCGATTTCCGGGCCCGTGTCAATGCAACATAATTGAGGCGCAGCTGTTCCATCACGCGTTCGTTTGCCGCCTCTCGCCAAGCCGCCGCAGTCTGCGGATTCAACTGCACCTCGTCTTCCGGAAGAGACGAGAGGGCCCATCCCTCGCCGAAAAGCGGCGTACCTCTACGCGGTTTGACAATCGAATCGATCCGCCCCGTCTCCACAATCGGGACGATCACGTGATCAAGCGTCAAGCCTTTTGAACGATGGATTGTCAAGATCCGTATGACATGAGGTGAATTCGACACTTCACGTCCTGCAGAAGCAAGAAGATAGTCGATGAAGCGGCTCATCCCCGCAGTCGCTTCAGTACGGCGTTCGTAGGCAACCGCCTCGCGGACAAGACCTTCAAGCCGGATGATCGAACGCGGGTCCGGCTTGTCCGGCGCGGAACAGATCCGAGCGACAACCTCCTTGAGCGCACGCGACAATCCCAGGCGCGAGAGCATTCCGGACATTTCCTGCGAAACCTTCTCGGGATGTGTCAACTCCGGGAAAACGGCCTTCCGAACAGGGAAGAGATCATTCACGACTTTCCACGCGAAGCGGTCCTGAGGATGTTCCGACAGCCACAGCAGCTGGAGAACGGCCTTGACGGCAGGCGCATCCATCACTGCGCTCATGCCTTCCCAGACAACAGGAAGATGACGGGCTCGCAATTCTTCCGCCAGAGCCGCCCCATCCTTATTCCCCCGTACCAGAATGCCGATTGTCTCCGTACTCCGAGACGCCTCGTGCGCCTCCCAGAGGTCCGCCACGCGATCGCAGATCTTGGGCATCAGGATTTTCAACGCGGCACTGCTGTCCTCATCCGACTCGTCGTCCGATTGCTCCGGCTCGGGTTTGGGCACGGCGATCACCTCGACGTAATCCCCGTCTTTCGGACGTCCATTGCGTTGATCCGGCTCATGCGGCATCCAGCAATTCTCCGCCAGCCACCGATTGATTGCCGGCGTACAGATATCACTCAATACACCGCCTTCGCGGATATTCTCCGGTCCGAAGACACGGTTGATGAAATCTGCCGTGTTCTTTTCATAGCGATACGAGATGGCATTCGGTACGATTTCGCCGTATTCACCCCGGAACTCGCCCCACTCGTCCATCATCTCAGTGAACGGTGCGTCATTTCCGCCGCGCCAGGTGTAGATGGACTGCTTCAAGTCGCCGACCGTCATCACGGTCCGTCCACCACCGGGTTGCGCGGCTTCACGAACGAGGCGCTTGAGACACTTCCACTGAAGTTCGCTCGTATCCTGAAACTCGTCAAGTGCCCAATGGTCGAACTGCGAATCCATTCTGAACTGGAGATTTTCGAGCAGCAGCGCATCCTCGGAATCTTCCGCAACGGCCTGGCAGTCTGTGAAATCCGCAAACGTCAACTGGCCGCGGCGACGCGTCGTTTCATCATACTCATGCTCGATCAGACGACAAAGAACAAGCTTCGCCGCAACGACATCGATGATGTGTCCAAGCTTAAGATCAAGCATGTATTTGACGCCTGCACGCACATATTCCGCACCCGCTTCGCCGCAGTCGCAGACCTTGTGCTGCGGTTTCCGCTTGCCACCCTCAGTCTCATATTCAAAGACCGTGGCGTCGGGATACGCAATCAGGAACGCCACCATCTCGCCCATTTTATTGTCGGGGACGATGGCATTGTTCACCGTGAACGCATTGACATGCTCCACGAACTTGACAAACAGCCCCGCATTATTTCCGTTCGCCGCAAGGCCTGTGGCATCCGGACGCTGAGGACTCGCCGCAACGCCCAGCGCCGCACGCATTGTCGCAGGCGTCCAGTCCTTGATTTTCTGGCGGTTGGCAAATGCGAAGTCGCGCCATCCGCTGAGCGCATCGTCCAGCGTTTTCGAACAGGTTCGGACGAATTGTCCCGCCGTGACCGTCTTGTAGGCGTCCATGAAGTCGCGCGCCTCGTCTTCGCGTGCCATCAAGGCCGCGCGCGATTCGGCAAGCGCGCGCGTCTCGCCGAATCCGTCCAACACGTCGACGACGTTCTGGAAGCCCATTTCCAGCGGGAAACTTCGAACGATTCGAAGGATGAAGCTGTCGAGCGTCGCAATGGTTCCACGGTGCTGAACGGCAATGACACGACGCAGGACTTCGGCAAATCGAGCACGGGAAAAATCCTTCCCGGCGGCCCAGGTCCGTTCCTCCTCCGTCAGTTTCGCGCAGAGGATCTCTCGTTCTGCTGCCGCGCCTTGGTCGCTCAAGGCCGCTTTCCACAGGCGTTCGAGAAGCTTCATGTAGATTTCCTGTGCGGCCGCGCGGGAGAACGTCAAAGCCAGGATTCGTTCAGGTGCCGCATCTTGCAGGACCATCAACCCGATGAAACGCGTGGCCAGCGAAAAGGTCTTCCCCGTACCAGCCGAAGCTCGAATGATCAGATTCTGTTTCATCCCTGCACCTCCCCGTTGAGTGCGGCCAGCTTTTCCTCCTGCGCATCACGCCACGGAGTCCCTTCGCGGAAATCCCCTTCCGGCGAATAGGTCAGTACGTCCTTCACATGTCGCTTCCATTCCTCCGTCGGACCCGGTGGCCAGAAGAAGTTCCCGCGGATTCGCCGAATCGCCGTACGCGCCGTCTCCAACGCGACGTTCACATGCTCGGACAAAACAAGCTTCCCCCGTTTCGCCGCCTCAAAACGGCCCTGATCTTCGGAACTACCCAGAACAGCCATATCGTTTTCCGTCTTGCCGAGGATCACATAGCAGTAATCGGCGATGTTCCCCGCAAAAGTCTCGGGGTCGGCCTTTTCTAGGCACTTCCCATAAAGGAAGGGCTGTATCGTCAGGAAACGCGCGCGCTTCTTTTCTTCCTCCTCCGGCTTGAGGACCGGCAGATGCAGGCGAGCCGCATGCTGCGCCTGAAGGACACCCTTCTTGACGATTCGCCCCTGGGCCCCGGATCTCTTGTCCCAGGTCTTGTAGTCGATGATTCGATAACCGAAGCCTTCCTTGTAGTCAATGCGGTCGACCGATCCCCGCACGGGGACATCGCAGTCAGGTTCACCTTCAAAGGGCCGAACGACGAAGTCGTATTCAGGTTTCTGGGCAATGACCCATCCCTGCTGCGCCCACATCGCCTGAATCTGTGCGAAGCAGTATAGCCGTTCCGCCGCGGCATCAAGCTGGAGACGCACATTGACGCTCTGACGAGGACCGAAAGTCTGCCGCAAAGTCTGTAGGATCCGCGACAACGAAGCTTGAATGTCTTCAACCTCGTGAAGTTGTGCCAATCCTCGTGCCGTACGATCCAGTTGCTCGAGTGCGTACTGCTCCAGTGCCTTGTGGATCAATGTTCCAAAATCATTTGCCTCCAATTCCGACTTCTCTTCAACGACTCTCATGCCAAGGCCGCACTCGAAGAGATAGGTGAACGGACACTTCAACCACGCATCAATCGCGGATGCCGAAAAACGGCCCAGAGGATATTGCGCCGTCTTTCCATACGGCGGCACCTCGTTCGGAAGATCGGGCAGCCAGCCAGGTGCGATTCGACGGCCCGGCTGCGCCGATTCAGGCGGCAATTCCCCGAAGAGCTGTTTCGTTCGCATCGCCAAATCAGCCTCGTCCACAAGGAACAGAAGGCGTGACGGCCGATGGACATCGCCCGCATTGTTCGTCTGCGAAAGATAGACACGAACGGTGCCCGGCGTACTTGCACGCGCATCTAGAAGAGACTTCAAAAGGTAGGTATCGCGCGCAAGTCGTTGGTCATTGGACGTCAAGTCGAGCGCGTTTCGAAGCGAACCCGGCAGAAAGGCATGTCCTGTCACAGAATCGGGGACAGACCCCTCGTTGAATCCGGCAAGCGCGATCTTGTTCGCATCGCTCCAGGCCAGTTCAAGCCAGCCCTCCGTGCGCAAGGCCATCCGTGAATCGGGTTCGAGAGAATAAGAAGCTTCGGCCATCGTCTTGCGCAGGAGACCGGTAAGCGCGTTTTCCGGCAAAACGAGTCCGACGACTTTTTCATCGTTGAACTGATCCAGCACATTCCGCACGGCCCCGACCGCCGCCTGAAACTCCTTCGCGCCTTCATCCGTTCCCAAGGAACGACCCGCGTAGATTCGTTGCAGCATGCCTCGGACGAATCCAGCTGCCGAACCGCCATTTCCTTCCGCGAGCGCCGCATGGATGAAATCCGTCAACACCCTTGCCGCCTGGCAGAACGCGGCAACCGGTCCGCGCTCGAATTTCTGCAAGCGTGTTTCGTCGAACCGACAGGACGATGGCAAAGTCCGCGGCAGGAAAACGTTTCGGCAGATGTCGAGCCCCTCCAGTACAGTGCCCCGTCTTGGACATTCCCCCTTCTCGTCTTTCGGCACGGCATTCAGCACGGGCTTGATGACATCGTTTTCACGGAGAAGAGCCACAACCGGATCCCAGGGGAATTCTTTTGTACGGGCCTGATACAACGTGATGAGGTTGTCGACGATCCGCCCCAACGAAGAGGCCGAAAGCACATGCCGCTCGGGATTGTGAAGTTCGTACCCGACATTCAAAAATGCGGCCGAAAGTTCAGGGAAGAGATCCTCGTCGCACAGTCCAAGCGAAGGGAGGGCTTGTTCAGCCTCAACACGCGGGAAATCCGACACAAGGCGCTTCGCGAGGGCTGTATCCGTTCCCGTCCGCACCACATCGACGTCGCGGACACCCGTCAGCACGGGACTGTTCCGCCCCGTCCACGCCTCGGTCTTGGGACGTCCCCATTCATCGAATTTGTCCGCATCGGCGGCTTCGGCCGAAATGAGAACGTTGACCTTCAGCGTATCGCGTTGCTGCCGAAGGACATCGTAGACGACGGCAACCGGATCGACGAGTCCCGGCAGAACGACCTCCTCGATTTCATCCGGCAGCGCTTTGGCCGAAAATTTGGCCAGATGGATGCTCTCCACTTCAGGGCGAAGTCCTTGCGCGTGAAGGAATTCGAAAAACGCCGTTTCGAATTCAGCCAACTGTTCCCAGCGCGCAGTCTCGTCTCCGTGCGCGGCCGCCAGAACCTCGGCCGCCCTCTCGTTCTCCGCGACCTCGCGCATCAAGAGTCCCCCGCCGGCCAGCACTCGCCAGATGTCGTTCAACTGATCAAGGAAGGCAAGGTGAGATTTGAAATCGAGAATGAACTCAGGACGAAACAGGTTGTTCCATTCCGTGAGAACAGTCTGTCCGTCGACCATCCTGCGTCGAGGGCGTTCCGAAAGGAACTTCAGAAACGCCGCGCGAAGCTGAACGATCGAGGCGGTCGCAAACGACTCATCTGCGGGGTTGATGATCTGCATTGGCTGGACGACTTTCGGCGGCAGGATTCCTCCCCACCCTTTTGCCGCCGCCGTCTTTGCGAGCGCCAGACGCAAATTGCGCCCCGACTGAGCCGTCGGCACAATCACCATCAGGTGCGACAATGAATGCGCACCGTCCACAAGCCGGACCCGTTCCTCGCGACACAACCAGTCCACAACTTCGTCGACCAGCTTCCGTCGAGGATTCAAATAGACCTGAGAGAGATTCATCACCTTATATTATTCCTTTGTTCCTTGACATTATGACATAATTCCGGGATGTTGACAAGGTTTCACAGCGCAGGAGATGACGATTTCGTCACCTGCCGAACCTCGCGTTTCGGCATCACACCGTACTCGAGCAACGCCTGAGCGGCCCGCTTGACCGATTTCTGTCCACTGTCGCCGGCGTGCTTCTTGAGATTTTCGTAAGCCGCCGTGGCATTCGTCAAGGCCTGCCCCATGTTTTCGATCTCCTGAAGCAGCGCATTGACCTTGTCGACGACCACACCGCCAAGCGCTTGAATCTCCTCGTACTTCTTCTCGGTCTCGACGCGTTTCCACCCTGAGGCGATCAACCACAGATACCCCCAGAGCGTTGTCGGCGTCACCAAAACGATGTTCTTCTTGAACGCATACGCCATCAATGTCGGGTCTTCCGACAGTGCGGCCTCCAAGACCGCATTGAACGGACAGAACATCGCCACGAGCGGCAGATTGGCATAGCCTTCCCGCGGCGGGACAATCGATTCCGCATAGCGTCGGGCGGCGAGTCCGTCGATCTGCGTGCGAATGCTCGTCACATGCTTCCGGAGCATCGCCTTCTTGACACGCCGGTTCTCGACGGTCTCATCCGGCAGGTTGTACGCTTCGATGTAGTCCTTGATGTTCATCTTGGCATCGATGTAGATGACGGACTTGTTCCGCGCATCGTAGATGCAGACATCCGGCCGCCCGCCATCGCCTGCCGTGCCCACCTGCAGGTCGTACTCGCGCCCCAGCTGGAAACCGCTCTGTTCCAACACCCGCGCCAGAATCTGTTCGCCCTGATTCCCCTGGATTTTGTTGCCGCCGATCAAAGCCGCCGTAAACTGCTGCGCCTTCGTGGCAAATTCGTTCAACATCTTCACGTCATTCGCCATCGCGTGCGCACTTACCTCCGTCGCCTTCCGCGCGGCGACGACTTCGTCCTCATACTTTTGCAGTTTCTCCTTCAGATCACCGAACAACTGCCCCATCCGCTCGCTGTTGCGTCCGACCAGCGCCTGCTGCTTTTCGTCCAGCAGTTTCGCCGCAAGCGCGGAAAAGCGATCCTCCAGAGCCCGTGTCTGCGCCGCAAGCGCCTCCCGTTTCACCGCCTCAAGTTCCTCGTCCCCGAACTTCTTCCGCGCCAACTCGGTACGGACGGCGATAAGCTGGCAGACGAGACACAAAATGCCGCCTACCAGAACGACAATGCCGCACACGAGACCAACAACGACAAGATTCACACTTCTTCTCCTTTAAATTGACAACTATTATATCCTCTAGTTGTTAAACGGAGAAGAAAGCGACATCTTACGGGGAAATCGCCGATCTGATCGCACCATCCGCAGGTGGCGGCATGCGTCAATTCCGCGGTTCGCCCTCGGTACGGAACCGTTCACGCTTTCTCACACGGGAATCCCAGAATCCCCAGTCCTTCGGCGACCAATTCGCCCCTTCGTCGTAAGTCGCGCAGAACGGTACCCCCAGGTCGACCCAGCAGGCCAGTGTGCGGACTTCTCCGGGCGTGATGCCGCGACCATGGCCTTTATCAAGCATCTCGGTAAAGAGCCTGCTTTTAGCCGATCCCCGCCACAACGGCGGCAGCAGCGTGGGGACAGACCCCGAATCGACCCAGTTAAGCACGGGATGCGCGGGATTGCCCACGAACGAAGGAAGCTGCGGTGGCTTCGCCCCGTCCAAACGCGCATGGGTGAGGTTGATGTAGGACTTCGTCCAGAACTTCTGTCCCCGCGGATCGGCGACGAATGTCGCCGTGAGGTCGGGGATCTTGGGGTTTCTCAACGGATTGTGGCACCCCACGCAACGCCGCTCGAGGATCGGCTGCACTTCACGGAGGTAGCTGAAACCGCGCAGCGGCATCTTCACTTCCTGAAGCGCCTGCGCATTCACCGCCAGACCTTGCTGCTTGAAGTCGGGAGCCTGGTTGATCGACTCATGGCATCCCACGCAACTGGCCGTCTCGCCCGGCTGGAGCATCGTCCAGCTGCGCATGGTCTGCACAAGACGTCCCTTCCCGTCTAGCAGCGTGAAGTAGAGCGGCGTGCGCGCCGGCGCGCGGAAGGCCACCGAACCGTCCGGTGCCACGGGAACTTCACCCAACACGACCTTCGCAATCCATGCGCCCCCGCCGATCGCAGGCGGCGAACTGGAAAGGCCCGCGCCGCCCGGACCGCGATTGCCCGTATGTCCGATGCCCGCCGCACGATAGGTGAAGGACGACACGCGCATCGACTTCACCAGCCCGCGCGGAACCCCCTTCATCGACTGTCCCTCATACACGTCGCGAATTGCGAAGACACCCGTCGTGAGCTGTTCATTCACCACTTTCGAAGGCCGCTGCGGGAGCGAACGCACGCACACCGGCACGGGACGCCCGATGCCGAGTTTACCGGCCTTGCCCACCAGCAGCTCGCGCGCGCCATGCACATTCGTCCAATAGAATCCGAAAGGCGTTCGTACGCGGTCCACGCCCTTCCAGCCTTGGGGCAGGAAAGCGAGCACCACGCCGTTTTCGTCAACCGGATACGGATAGGCGGCAATCGGACCCGACTGTCCGAAGGGACTGTCGAGTTTCACGAACTTCGCGCGTCGCAACGGCGCCACCTCCCAGCAACCCGAAGTCTCCTCGCGTCCTTCACGCGGGTCGAACCGCATCAGCTCGCCGGGCTGGCGCGAATGGTGTCCCGTGCCGATCGCAAAGAACAGCGGGCTGTTCGGCACGGCGCGCGCATGGATGATGGTGTTGGGAAACCAGGAATTTCCACCGTAGACGGCGCGCTGGTTGGTACCGTCCGGATTCATCGCGAAGAGCGGCTGGGGATAGATCTGCGACCGGTCGTTGTATTCCCAGCGCGTGTAGAAGATACGTCCGTCCCATGTGGTCGTGGGATAGTAGTCGTGCACCTGGTCATAGGTGATGCGCGTCATGTGCGAACCGTCCGCGTCGATACGATAGAGGTTGCAGACCTCGTTCCAGAAACAGTCCACCGTCTGGATGCAGCGCGAAGAACAGAAGAGAATGCAGCCGTCGGCCAGATAGCACCCTTCCACATCGGCGACGCCGAGTCCAAACGTGAGCTGCTTCACCTTGCGCGTGGCAAGGTCCATCTCGTAGAGGTGGAAGTCGTCTCCGCGGTCGCTCGCCTTGAAGGAGAACAACAGCCGCTTGCCGTCCGGCGACACATCCACGTCGCGATAGCAGCCCACCTTGTCGGCGAGCAGGGTCGTCTCCTTCCACAGCCCGTCGGGCGAATATTCGGCGAGGCAGATCGAGGAACCGCAACCGACCCAGGTCCGCCTATTTTGCGCGTCGGAAAGCTCGAAGGCGTTGAAGAACGTGGTTCCTCCTTGTACGTAATGGCGGCAGTAGACCCACTTCTTGGAAATCGCCAACACCGGCTTCAGGCGTTCAGCGCGACGCGCGAGTTTCTGGGCGCGCCAGGCCGCGTGGGTCATGTTCGTGGGGATCGCACCGTCCTGCGCAATCCAGTCTACCTCAAGTTCGTCCAGCCCCACCGACGGCACCGCCGCCAGGACTGTCACCGCCAAACAAACCAATGCTCCGGCAAAACATGTTTTAATTTTCATTTTGGGCTCCTATTACATTCTTTGTCCACGTCAATTCGAAACAACACGTCGGGAACGAAAGCGCCTCTACCGAGGTTCGCCCTGGGTGCGGAAACGCTCACGCTTCCGCACGCGGGAGTCCCAGAATTCCCAATCGACCAGTCCAATGGGTGACTTCCATTTGAACGTTCCTCCAATGGTTAACGCGACTTCTCCCATCCACGCAGTCGGGTCACCGCGTCTTCATCTCCAGGGAGATGTGCCGACCGGCAACGATGTCGGCATGGCGAAGCGGCGGCGGCGGCGTAAAGTACTTGGCATCCGCACTCGCATTCTTCGCCTCCAGCACAAAGTCGCGTCCATTCTCCTGGTGGATCGTCACCTTCGTGAACACAGGGCTTCCCCACTGGTATTCAGGACGACCAGGTGTCACAGGATAGAACCCCATCATCGAAAAGACCGCATACGCGCTCATCCCGCCGCCGTCTTCATCGCCGCACATCCCCATGCGGTCGTTTCGGAACCAGCAGTCCAGCGTCTTGCGTACGAACTTCTGCGTCTTCTTCGGTTCGCCGCAGAAGTTATAGAGATACGGGATATGGAACGCCGGTTCGTTGGCCATTGTGAACGAGCCCATAAGCCCCGTGCAGCCGTCCGGCATCTGGGAGGTGAACTGCCACTTGCAAGGCACGTTCTTCGAGAGCATCAGATCAAGCTTCGCACTCATCGCTTCCTTCGAACCGAAGAGCGCGAGCAACCCGTCCAGATCATGCTGCACATCCCAGATGTACGTCCAGGCGTTGTTCTCGGTGAAATAGTTGCGCGCACCATAGCCGCCGCAGACATCGTAGTCGAACGGTTCGATGAAACGCCCTTCGGCATCCTTGGGATGGAAGAACTGCGTCTTCGCATTCCACAGCGCACGATAGCCCTTCGCCCGTGTGGTGTACATCTCGACAAGCGAAGCGTCCGCACCGAGTTCCCGCGCGATCTCCGCCATCGACCAGGCGTCGTAGGAAGCACCTTGCGTGACGGACACCGACTGACGCCGTTCCCAGCCCGTCTGGACGCCATTGACGGTTTCTTTCTCGTTCGGACGCAAACTCGGATAGTACCCGTGCTGCTTGTAGAAATGGTCGAGTTCCGTCAGGGGACCACGATGCCAGGGAATGAGCGATTCCGTCTCTTCGGTATGATGCTGCAGCTCGAATCCCTTCTTCAGATCGAAGTTGCGAATGCCCTTGCGCCAGGCGTCGAGGAACGAAATGATGATATGGCGATTGACCATGCAATGGCGGTCGCCCGCGACCCCTGGGAAAACGGGAACCCAATGATCGGGATCCTGTTCGGCCATCCGGATGTACGATGCCAGCTTCTCGCCTTCGGCTTTCGGATGCAAGATCGTCATCAGCGGGTGCGCCGCACGGAACGTATCCCAGATCCAGTCGTCCGTATAGTGCCGCGTACCGGCCGGCACCTGATGCGGCTGTCCGTCATACCCGAGGTAAAGCCCACCCGCCTCGGTGATATCGGTCATACGTTCGTGACAACGCCAAAGAGCCGTGTAGAAGACCTTCCGTTCGTCTTCGGTACCGCCTTCGACCTCGATCTGCGAAAGAACGTCGTTCCAGCGCTTCTTCGCGTCCGCCGCGACGGCGGCCAAGTCGAAGTCCGCTATTTCCGCCTCGAGATTCCGCTGCGCCTGTTCAACCGACAGATAGGAAACGGCGAATCGCATCCGAACGGTACGCACGTCGGCGGCGAATCTCAACACGAGACGGCTTCCACGTTTGTCGGCGGCAATCGGCAGTGTATCGAATACGCCCCGCAGGTAGACCTTCGCCTGACAGCCACGCATCCCGTGAAAGACGTCAACGCCATCCAGGACCGCCCCCTGTACGGACAGCGAACCCGACCGGTCCTTCAGTCCCAGAACAATTTCACGGGACGCACCTTCAAAGGCAAATTCCGCCACACCGCCCCGCTCACCCGGCGCGAGGGAGAACTTCACCTGCGGCTTCTCGAGAAAGATGTCATACGAATAAGGCGTCGCATGTTCCTGATCCCAGGTCGTTGTCTCAAACACACGAAAGACCGGCTGGTCGCGGTGCCCCGGGTTGTGCAGCCAGAGTCCGCCCACCTGATGTTCGGTGTACTGTCCAGCAGGACCATTGAACCGATACATCGCATTCGGACGCTGTACCGTGCGAAACGTCGGTACCAGCATATGGCTGATCGATCCAATGCCCGTATTGACGGAAGCGACAGGATTCGCAATCGTAGCCGCCAGAAGCAATGTTGCCATCATCATGTTTCATTCCTCATTTAACGTTGATGCCCTTCAGAAATCTCACCGAGGTCTCGCGATCGTTCCACCTGCGCTTTAAGCCAAGACATCACCCATTGACCCGCCCAGACAGTCCGAACCAAGAACAACTCCTCCACGGCCCCACGGGCCGATGTTGATATTATAGCATAATCCACACGATTTGAACGCGCCAACACATGCCAAAAACGAACAAACACGCTATCCCCAATCCCCATAGTCACGGGACTGTCCCCATACACCCCTCCCCTTCAAAGGGACTGTCCCCATTACCCTGGGACTGTCCCTTTCGGTCTAGGGACTGTCCCCTTTAAGAGCGGCTACCGTCGGAGGCCTTTCTGGTTTTCCGTCGGTACGAGATTGGAGACGAAGACGAATGCCAGCGCTGACGGCGCCCTGCGGCGTCGCCTCGGTTTCAGGACCGTCAGGCCCCTGGATCTGTCTTGCCGGTTTTACGCGCGGCGGCGCGATCCGCCGCTTCCCGCGGCGTTCCTTCCCCTTCGTTGCGCGGAAGCAGCCACTATGCCGTCTTCACGGACGACCAGGCGACGTTGTCCGCGAACCACGCGAGCGTGCGCGCCGAGCCGTGCGGGAAA
>JAZUGW010000124.1:0-7120 GCA_045641465.1 Kiritimatiellia bacterium
TTGCGAATCACCGTCGTGTTCGCACCGATCGAGAAGTAACGACCGTCGCGGCCAATCGGCACCGTGAGGGTGTGTCCGCCCATGTCGATGTAGTGCTGATCCCACCACACCGAGAGCGCCCGCACCGGCTCGAGCCGCGAATCCGCCGTGAGGAGAATCTTGCCCAGCGCCGTGGTGTCCTTGAGGTCCGCGCCCGTGTTGCGGATCGTGCCGCCATCGAGAACGAATTTGACGACCGTGTGTTCACCATAGCCATTGCTCTCGAACACAGTGCCTTCGTGCAGCCGCATCTCCGACCCAAACGGACCGAACAAGTACTGCGTACCGGTCTTGTTCGGGCGAATCTGGCCCGCCATCACCTCAGTGCCGCCGGTGTAGGTCTGGCTGGAGCAGTTGCCCACGTACGTGCCCTCGCCTTCCTTGACGAGCTTGACATTGTTCTTGATGACGACGCCGTTGTTGAACACGGTCTTGCCCGCCGGCACATCGAGGTGCACTTCGCCGCGATGGTTGGCGCCGAGCCACTTCTGCTGCAGGTACTGCGTGATCGCGGTGCGGTCGGCATCACCGAGCGTCGTCGCGAAGCAGATGAGCTCGCAGAGCTGGCGCCCGCCAGTCCGGGTAGTGTTGCCCGTCTTGCAGTTGCGGTCCGTCGTGAGCCGATTCGAGCAGCCATCGGTTTTCATCGTCGCCGAAATGACCTGGAAGTCATTGTCGGGAATGTAGTCGGCACCGATGTCGACCGGGGTGGTGCCGTTCCAGATGGTGGCGAACTGGTGGTGGGCGTTGTTGCCATACTGACCGGCCGCACCACGGTGGAAGTGGTAGGTACTCGTATCGCCGAGCAGGAACGCGGCTTCGCTCTTCACGATCTTGACGACCCAGAAGATGGTGCGCAGATTCGTGAAGCGTCCGTACTGCATGTCAAGGTTGCTGCCCACCCCGCCGAAGTCCACCGTGGGACGCGCCCAGCTCGTGGTGTTGTACGTCGGTGCCGAAGTGGCGGTGGCGGTCACGTGGTTCATGTCCTTCGAGACCCACTGCGTCACCTTGTTGTTCGCGTCGAGCGTGAGCGTTGACGTGTCGGCCGCATCGAGCCAGAAGCGGGCGGACGACGCGACGATCGCCGGGGCCTCGACTGTCGTGCTGTTGTAGGTACAGTCGATCGTGCCCGAAGCCGGGAACTCGCTCAGGTAGAGTTTGTGTCCGTTGAGGTCGACCGAACCGAGCGTGGCGGCCGCGCCGAGTCCGCGCCAATCGCAGTCGGCCGTCAACTGGATCGCACCCATGTCGAGCGAACGATACGCGAAATTCACGCCCGCCGGGAAATCGACCGCCACCCGGCCCGAGATGTGCACCACCGTTTCCACCCCCGGGAGGCCCTCCTCCACCACGGCACCGGCCGCGTTGCGGCAGGTCCAGTTCACCGGCTTCGTGACATCGCCGTCGCCTGCGGAACCGGTCCACACCGCATCCGTCACCGTCTGGTCGATCGGGCCGCCGTAGTAGAGGCCGTCAAAGGCCACCAGCGGCTGTTCGGTCGCCGTCGCGGCGCTTGTCTCGTCCCACTGGAATACGGTCGTTGCCGGCGGCGGCGTGGTCCACGCAATCACCTTGTCGCCGGCCGCGAAGGTACGGCCGCGGACATCGATGGTAATGGTGGCTTCGGGCGCGAAGCTGACTGCGGGACGCGACGGACTGAAAGCCGTCGTGGCCGAGAACGTCGTCATGCGGTTGGTCAGGCACAGGGTCGCGCCATCCTGCAGCGTGCAACCGTAGAAGTTGTCCGTCAGCGGCGTGAAAGTGCCATACACGTTGAGCGCCGCAGAGCCGGCGTGGTTACGGTTCGTCGAGGAGCTCGTGTAGTCATGGATCTGGACCGCCGCCCCCATGCTGAGCGGGCCGTCGGTCACGAGGTCGACCGTGTGCCAGTCGTCAGCATCCGTCACCACCAGCTGGCCGTTGCCCTCCAGGCGCACCGTACCGTTCGTGAAGACCGTCGAGTAGGGATAGAGGTTCTGGCCGTTCATCTGGAAGGTGAACGTGTTGCTGTGGAGATCGACAAAACCCTGCGCAGAATCCTGGAAGAACGTGGTCTGGTAGCCGAGCACAAAGGTGGAGTCCACCAAAACGTCGGTCCGACCGAACCCGCCCCATTTGAGGTTCATCGTACAGCCCAAGTTGGAAAGCGTGCCGCCATCAAGTACGATGTGGAAATTACGGGCGTCGTAGTTGCCCAGGGTTTCAAAAGTCGCCCCTGCCCCCACGCGGAATTCCGTGCCACCCATTCTTCCGTAGGCGAGCGAATTGCTGAAATCCCACCCCGTGTTGTTCTGGCCGCTGAAGACCGTTGTTGCCGTACCGTCCTGAATCACATTGCCACCGAAGTAGCTCTGGCTCTTCCGTGCCGCAACATACGTGCCTTCGCCCTCCTTGGTGAGGGTGAGATTACCGGAAAGCGTGAGATTCCGGTTGACGAAGGTCTCATCCGCCGGCACCTCGAGGCACAGATTGCCCGTCGTGCCAGGCTTCTGCCACTTCTGCATCAGGTACTGGGTGACCTCGGTTCGCTCGGAGTCGTTCAATACGCGCGTGAAGCAGATGATTTCCTGCAGCTGGCGGCCGCCAGTGCGCGCACCGTTGTTGATGTCGCGGTCGTTGGTGAGCGAGTCGGACGGACAGTCCTGGGACAGCGTCACCGAGATCACCTGGAAATCGTCATCGGGAATGGGCGTCGTGCTCCACTCGGGAATCGGAGTGAGCCCGTTCCAGACCGAGGAGAAGGGACAATACTGGGTGAACCCGTAGGACCCGTTGTCGTTGCGATGGAATTTGTAGGCGCCGCTGCCGCCGTTGATGTCGCCAAGCAGGAAGGCCGCAGCCGTCTTCTGGATCTTCATCACCCAGAACACCGTCCGCAAGGTGGTGAAGCGCGGATAGGTCATGTCGCGCTTCGAACCCGCCGCACCGAAGTCGACGCACGGGCGTCCATAGGCCCGCGGCGTCCACAGGGGCTTCGTGGCGGCGGCCGTGGCGGTCGCGCCGCTCGCGTTCTTGCTCCGCCATTCCGTGACCGTGCCATCGGCGGCGATCGTCATCGTCGAGGGATCGGCGGCATCGAGCCAGAGGCAGGCCTGCGAGGTGACGTCAGGGGCTGCACCGGTGCCGAGGTCGAAGGACGACGTTATTTCGCCCACGCCATCGGGACTCGCCCGCGTGCGCAGCGTGTGGCCATTGAGATCGAGGAGTCCGCGGAATTCAACCGCGCCCGAAAGACCGCGCCAATCGCAGTCGGCCGTGAGCTTCGCATCCTCCACCACGACGCGGGCGCATGTAAACGGCGTTGTTGCGGGCACGTTGAGCGCACAGTCGCCGGCGAGGCGGATTTCAGAATGGGCACCGGGCACGCCGTCCACGACGCCCTCGCCAAGGCCGTTCGTGCAGGTCCAGTTGGCGGAATTGGCGGGGTTGCCGTCGCCACCAGCACCGGTCCAGCGCGCGGTAACCACAAGGTTGGGATCGGTTTCCGCGCCATAGTAGAGGCCGTCGTCCTTCAAGACGGGCTGAACCGTGTTGTCCAAGGCGGCCGTCACGTCGTCCCATTTGAAGGTCACATTCGCAGGAATGGCGCTCCACTTCATGAGACGTTCACCCTTCGAGAGGGTACGACCGTGGACGTCGATCGTGACCGTGGTATTCGGGTCGAACATCAGACGATGGTCGGCACGAGCGGCACCCGTGCCCGTGAGCGCCTGGCTCAGGGTATCCCAAGCGCCCGTCTCGCCCGTGAGATCGAGCGTGGATCCATCGAGCATGTAGACGCGGGCAAAGGTTTTGCTCAGCGGCTTGAAGGTGCCACCCACGCGGAAGACGCCCATACCGTTGTCCTGATGGTAGTCATCGCCTTGATAGCGGAACGTGAGGTTGTGGACGGTCGAGGTCCAGCACATCCAGAGCGGACAGTCGATATCCATGTCGAGGTCGGGCGCCGTCATCTCGCTCCAGATCTTGAGCCGCCCGAGGCCATGGATACGCAACGTGCCATTGCGGATGGCGAAGGAGCTATTCGCATTAAAGCAGAGATAGTTTTCCGCCGTGGGAACCGACACGTCGAGGAGATGTCCGCCGAGGTCGACATCGGCGCCCGAGAAGCCCAGCGAGTGCCCGGCGTCGATCGTGCTGTCGGCCGTAACCGTGGTGTTTCCGAACGGACCCGCCCCGTCGAGCGCCGCGCCGGTGTTGCACACGTGCGCGCCGGCGAACTCGGTGCGGTATTCAGTGGAGTTGGAGATGCCGTTCGCGTCGAACGTGGCGCCGGCGCTATGCTTGAGCAACGTGTTCTGCGCGCCGAGCGGAGACTGGTTGGCGATGCGTCCGGGCTTGATCGTGCCCGCGACCGACTCGAACCCGCCCAGGAAGTCGCAACCGGCGCAGGCGGCCACGAAGGTGCCGGCGCCTTCCTTGATGAACTTCACGTTGCCGGAGATGCGCAGCGAGTTGTTGACCAGCTCCGTCCCTTCCGGCACGTCGAGCCGCAGCGTGGCGGTGGGAAGCTTCTCGCCGGTGAGCCACTTCCGCTGTAGATACTGCGTGATCGCCGTGCGGTCTTCGTCGCTCAGCACGGTCTTGAAGCAGATGAGTTCGGAGAGCTGGCGGCCACCGGTGCGTCCGCTGATATTGCGGTCTCTGGTGAACGAGTCGGAACAGCTGTCTTGGGACATCGTGGCGGAAATCACCTGGTAGTCGTCGTCGGGAATGAACTCGGCGCCCCAATCGACGACAGTAGTCCCGTTCCAGACCGACTCGAACTTGGCATGACTGGGGTTGCCGTATTGCCCCTGCGGACCACGATGGAAGTTGTAGACGCCACTGCCGTTATTGTAATCGCCAAGCAAAAAAGCGGCTTCGGCCTTGGCGATCTTGACCACCCAGAAGACCGTGCGCAGATTCGTGAACCGGGGATAGAGCATGTTGCGATTCGAACCCGCCACGCCGAAGTCGATGGCAAGGCGTCCATTGAACGTCGTGGTCGGAATCGGACTGGCCCCCGAAGCCGTGGCGACCACATGCTGGGGATCGCGGGAGGTCCAGCGCGCCAAATAGCCATTGTCGTCGTATTCGAGCGAATCCGCATCATTGGCGTCGAACCAGAGAACGGAGGAATTGGCGACGATTTCAGGGGCGGCTTCGATCATCGTGGGCGAGGTGACGACACCTGTACCCGCAAGGCGGGCGACGCGGAGAGTGTGTCCCGCGAGGTCGAGCTTGCCGTCGACCGTGAACGCGCCGAGTCCGCGCCAGTCGCAGTCCGCCGTGAGCGTGCAGTTGCCGAACGAAAGCGAACCGTAGGGGAACACCGTGCCCGCCGGGAAGTTGAGCGAGAGGTTGCCGGCGATCGTAACGGCGGTGGCGGTGGTGGGAAGCACGCCGGGAAGCTTCGTGCCCGCGTTGTTGAAGCAGTCCCAGTTGGCTGCATCGGCGAGGTTGTTGTTGCCGGCAGTGCCGGTCCAGGTCGCAGTGATCGGCTCGTCGGCGGAGACGAACTCGGCGACGAGCGCCCCCGAACGCGCACCATTCACGGTCACGGTGGGGTCGGTCGCTGTACCGGCGGTGAAACGCGTCGTGTCGCCGGTCCAGCGGCGGAAGAGCCAACCCGCAGCGGGCGTGGCGACGAGGGTGGCGGTGGCCGTACGCGCCAAGGTGATGGACGCGCCAGCGCCATTGAAGGCCACACTACCGGAACCGAGGACGGAAGCGGAAATCGTAGAGGTGGTGGCACTCTCGTCGGCCGTCGGAAGCACGTCCGGTCCAAGACGGGCGCTCCACGTGAGCTGGTCGTCGGTGAGGGCCGTCTTCCAGATGCGCACTTCATCGTACGTGGCGGCCGCATCGTAGTCGGCCGTGTAGAAGGAACGGCCGAGGAAGAGCTTCCACTGGTTGAACTTGGCGAGCGGCAACGGCGTATCCGTACCGGTCTCGCAGGTCGCGAGCAATTCGCCGGTGATGCCGTCGCGCTTCTGGAAGGTGATGCCCACCCCACCGTTCGCACGCTGGACGAACCGCGCGGAAATGTGAAACGCGGTACCGAGGGTATAGGGTTTCATCAACGCGAGGTGGCGAAACAGCTGCGCCCCGGCATGATTCAGCTGGAGGCAGTCGCTCTGCAAGTTGGTGCCTTCAGTCCAGGACATCAGGAGATAGTTGCTGGTGTCCTGCCCCCAGTCGAAGATGCGCGACCAAGTCGAAATGGCGTTCTGCTGCGCAAAGATTTCGAGGGTCATCTCGCCGCCGTCAGCCGGCGCGCAGTCGTAGCCGAGGTCGAGCGCGCCCGCGCCATGGGAACCACCCGGCAGGGTGACGCCCGTGGGGTGGTCCGCATCGTCCCAGCGACAGCCGCCGCCGTCGAACCGGGCGGTGTTGCCGCCACAGGCGTCGGCAAGCGAACCGTTGAAACTCCAACGGTGAATGAGATTCTCCACCTCGCAAACACCCGTCGTCTCCGCCGCCAAAGCGAACGAAAACGCCTACGCCAACACACCTGTCACAGCCGACAAAAACCGTTTTCCAAACCTAACCCCTTCTCCTCTTACCGTCACCCCACGACCCCATGCCGAGAGATGACACTATTTTAACAAATTCGTATAAGAGGTAACAAGGAAAAACAGAATTTGGTTTTGTTGCGCCGAGCCGCCCTTCATTCAAGCAGTAATTGGCAGGGCGCGTTCTCCGAACGCGCCGCAAGGCAGCCACACAATCCATTCCTCAACGGATAAAGAGCTGGAATCCGTCGGACGCGAGATCGACCGTCACGAGCGCATACGTGCGTGCCACACACGCGCCGGCCGAATCAAACGCCACCAACGAAATACAATTGGGTTCTCCCCTTCCCGCCGTCAGCGCAGTGAACGGGACCTCCGCACGCACCTGTCCCTGTACGATCGCCTGCGGCGGCCCCACCTTCAATCCGTTCGCATAAAGTCCGACTGAAGCAATGCGAGCATCTTCAACTGCGACGGACACATCGAGCGGTCTTGCCCGATGTAGACGTCCCTGAGGAGCATTGACGAATGAGAGCGCGAGCCGTGTCGTGTCACGCACATAGGGATTCGTCGACGGCGTC
>JAZUGW010000125.1:0-3088 GCA_045641465.1 Kiritimatiellia bacterium
CCTGTTGAAAGGAATCAATGACGCTAATGCGAAGAGACAAGTTGCTGGAAGAACAGCTCGTGCGGCTCGATGCGCTGTACGAGTACGCGAAGATGCACGGCGAGGACGATCAGGCCGAAAGCATCAAGCGGAGGATTAACAAGCTGACCGAGAATGTTTGACGAGATGGAAGATTTGAAGAAGGTTTCAACCCCTAACGGAGAAGAGAGAAAACAGCAAAACCCACTCAAAACGATATACCTCTGGCGAATCCACCGCGATTCGCTGCGTCGGCGTGAAGGGGTAGCGGCGGGAGGTGCGCGTTGAGGACGTTCACGGTTCGGTACAAGGAGCGCAACGGACGGTATGTCGAGCGCGTTGTCGAGGCGATGGATCGCCGCGACGCATTCAAGATCGCGCAGCGTCACCACGTCAACCCGGTCAGCGTGACCGAGGGCGGCGTCCTTCCGAAGGAGGGCGAGCCGCAGGTCTCGCTCTACGGACCGGGAACGGTCTCAATCGGCGGCAAGAGGCCGTGGTGGAAGCGGATCCTCTTCTGGCGGTGATCGGTTCACATTCGGTTAACATTTGCCGGCTATAATGTAGGGCGTTGGCAATCGAGAAGCCGACAACGTGGGAGATGACTGAAGATGTTTGCAGATGAGATTAGGAAACTGAGGGAGATCCAGCACCTTGCGCTGATCCGTGACGAGGAGGCGTGTGTTGGGTCGGGGATGCAGGGCGAGTCGCTGTCCGAGAAGATGGGCGCGCTGGTCGCGAAACTTGACGGCGAGGCGCTCGCCATCTACAGGCGGCTCCAGCCGAAGGGACGCATCTTCCTGTCGGCGCTTGCGAAGGGGAACTGCTCGGCCTGCGGCATGAAGGTGCCGACATCGATCCTTCAGCACGTCCTCACGAAGGACCGGTACGTCTGCTGCGGCAACTGCGGACGGCTCCTTTATGTGCCGGACGTCAAGGCGACCGGCATCCGAGCGGACGAACCGGACCCTAAGTTCCTACTCTCGCGCTTCTCCCATCCGAAGCTGATGGTTCCGCAGCTGAAGGCAACGACTCCAGCGGGGGCGATTGAGGAGCTTGCTGCTGCACTTGCCAAGGAAAAGGTGATTGCCGACGCGAACGCCGTCGTCTCAGCTGCGCTTGAGCGCGAGAAGATCCTCACGACGGCGGTCGGCCACGGACTTGCGTTTCCGCACATGCGCGGCGTCGAGGAGGGTGTCCTGACCTTCGCCTGCGGTGTTTCGCCAACGGGCATTGACTGGAACGGCGATCTTGTCCGCCTCGTCTTCTTCACAACCCTGCCGGTCATCGCCTCGCCGTTTTACCTGAAGCTCCTCGCGGCGATCTGCAAGACGTTCGAGGATGAGGAGAAGCTGCCGTTCGTTCTCGCGTCGGGCGATGCCAAGACGCTCTGGAAGGAGCTGAACAAGGCGACCCGCGTTGCGGTGAAGAACATGTAGTTGTGGCGCGAAGGGACGCAGGCCGACCTTTGTGCAGGGTGGGTCTTGGATGTAAAACGGAGCATTTTGCGCTCGTTTTCGGTAATTACAAATTTTCTGAAGATTTTTTGTAACCTTTTGCGGGGTCGTTCGTAAACGGGGTGTAAAACAAATCACCTCTTACGAAAGGATCAAGACCATGAACAAGACAATCAAAACTCTCGCAATCGCCGCGCTGTTCGTCTTCCCCGGACTCTCTGGATTCCCGCAGGAGGTTCAGCAGGCCGCCGCTCCCGCTCCCGTTTCCGCTCAGGCGGCACAGGCACAGGCCGATCAGCTCCGCGCACAGGCCGCGCAGTTGCAGGCACAGGCCGCGCAACTCCAGGCGCAGGCGGCTCAGGTCCAGCCCGTTCAGGCGCTGCCCGTCCAGCAGGCGAATCCGCTCGCGGGGCTCATCACGATGGCGGACGCCAAGCGCATTGCGCTCACGGCGGCCGGGATTGCCGAGACGGATGCCCGCAACTTCAAGGTCGAGCTGGACAGCGAGGGTGTGCTGATGCTCTACGAGGTGGAGTTCGACTCGGGCTTCCACGAGTACGAGTACAAGATCGACGCTCGCACCGGATCCATCGTCGGCACGAAGAAGAAACTCGACATCTTCTGAGTTTCCCATGCCGGTGACGGAGCGAAACTTGGTATAATATGGGGCAACGGGTGGCGCGGCGGGCGTCGCCGTTGCCCTTTCGTTTGATTTGAAACAAGAAAGGAAACAGAACATGAAGAAGTTGGTTGTTGGTTGCTGGTTGCTGGTGGCTGGTGCTGTGATGGGCGCGAGGGCGTTCGGTGCGACGAACGTACCGTACATGGACTACAATGCGACGACGGGAGCGTTCGAGGCGAAGACCTGCGCCAACTGCACGGAGGTCACGAGCGAGACCACGGAGTTCACCAACGGCGGCTGGTACGTGGTGAACCGCGCGGTCGATCGGGTCGGCCAGATCGCAGTCAACGGTTCGGCGCATCTCATCCTCGGCGACGGTGCGACGCTGACGATCTCCAACGTGGGGGACGAGAAAGCGGCAATCTCCGTCACGGACGGGAACGCGTTGACAATCTACAGCCAGCAGAACGGCACGGGCAAGCTCGTCGCGGAGGGTGGCAGAAGTGCCGCGGGCATCGGCGGCAACGAAGGTAAATCTTGCGGCACTGTGACGATCAACGGCGGCAGGGTGACGGCAGCCGGACAGGACGGCGGAAAGGGCATCGGCGCCGGTAGCGGCATAGGCGGCGGCACGGTGATAATCCGCAGCGGCACGATCGTGGCCGAGGGGTGGAACGGGATCGACGGCAATGCGGTCACATTCGACGGCGGAAACATCGTGGCAAGTTCGATCTATGGATTCGGCGCGCTCGGAATAGCGCCGAAGAATTCGAAGGGTAAGGACGTCTATTGCGTGACCGTGGAAGTTGAAAAGGCGGATGGTGAAAAGTTGAGTGTTGTAGGGCTGAACGGTTACGGGACGAGGGATATTGAGTCGATTGACGGGAAGCTTTGCCTCTACCTGCCGGAGGGCGATCATCACTTCGCGGTTGACGGGGTCTTCTACGAAGCATCTGTCAGAACAGCGGCGACGACGGCGACGCTCGACGAA
>JAZUGW010000126.1:0-17291 GCA_045641465.1 Kiritimatiellia bacterium
GCAGGATGCGACGTCGGTGACGCTGAAGTTCAGCGTGGGCGACGGAAGATCCTGCCGGTTGTTCCTGGCATCCGGCGCGACGGATGCGGGCGACGACAAGCACGCCTGGGAGGGGTTCCTTGAACTCGGACAGGTGGTGGCCTCGGAAACGACGCGCGTCGTCGGAGTCCCTGCGCCGCTGCGTGACGGGCGTTTCCTGCGCTTCTATCTCTTGCAGACGCAGGACATCGTGATGGCGAAGGAACTCAAGGGCGTCTACTCGACAGGTCAGCAGTGGGTCGATACCGGCCTCATCCCCACGACGCGCTGGGTTGTCGACTTCCGCTTCGGCGAAGTCTCCTATGTGAACTCGACGGCGTTCTTCGGCCAGACCTGGACGGGCGACCGCTACTTGCTCAACCAGCAGTCGAACTCGTTCTACTTCCACAGCGGCGGACAGAAGTTCAACATCATGCCGCAGTCCGGCACCGACTATCGCTATGTGATGGATGACGACAGCCGCGGCTATCTGACGTACAACGGCAATACGACAATGATCACGGGAATGCGCCGGAATGTTGAAGCCAGCCAGCACTTCGCGATCTTCGGCTGTAGCGACGGTAGCCATCTCGCCACCTTCCGTTTCGATCGGATGAAAATCGCCGACCGCAACCTTCTGCTGCGCGACTACATCCCGGCGATGAACGCGGCAGGCGTGGCTGGCATCTACGACCAGCGGCACGACATGTTCTATGCGAGCAACACGGCGACGCCGCTTGTCGCAGGCGAGGAGTGGACCGACGGCCGTTCGGGCCGTGTGCTGGACGAGACGGTGAGCTTCCGGTTCCGCCGCGCCGTCACGATCACCGAGCAGACACGGGACCAGGTTACCTTCCGGTTCGACAACCCCGATCGTTCGGCCTGCACGCTCCATGTGGCGTACGGCAAGACGGACTGCGGCGAGAAGAAGCTGGCGTGGACGAGCTTCGACACGATCACCACGGTTGATCCGAACATGACCTCCTACGTGTATACGGTGCCGGACGCGCTCAAGGCCGACGGCATGTTCTACCGCTTCTTCCTTGTGCGGACCTCGGGTCTTCCCTATTCGACAGAAGTCGCGTCGCTCACTTCGACCGGCGACCAGGTGGTGCGCACGGGCTTCTGCCCGACCCTCGACACGACGGTCGACTTCGATTTCGGCAACGTGACATACGTTTCCGGCACGGCGCTGCTTGGCCAGGCCTGGACGGGGTACGCCTACTTGCTCAACATGCAGGGCAGCACGCAGTTCTATTTCCACGGACAGGACGGCAAGATCATCACCGGGGTCGAGGCCGGGAAGAACTACAATTTCCGCACGACGGAGATGGGCCAGGCCATCATCAGCGACGGGACGAAGTCCACCGGCGTCACAGAACTTCATTTCAGCAACCCGTTGAGCGAGCTGACCGTATTCGGCTGCTATTCGGTGACGAAGGGAAGTAAGTTCCGCTTCGACGGGCTGCGCATCGATGAGGCGGGCTTCCGCGTGCGCGACTTCGTGCCGGTCGTTGTTGCCGGCGGAAAGGGCGCGCTCTTCGACCGTATCACCGGCATCGTCTATCCGACGCAGTACGGCAGCAATGTCGAGTTCGGCCACGGCAAGAACGTGGACCGTCCCGGCTGGGTGCTTAACACGACCTACACCTCCACGGCGGCGGGCGTGCCGGTCGATCTGGTCAACAACCGCCTCGTGCTGCAGGAAGACACCGACGCCCAGGATTTCCTCGCGAAGCTCGAGGCCGGCACGGAAGTCGACCTCAACGGCCACACGCTGTCCTTCACGGCGGGATCCGCCACCAAGAGCGTACCGTTCACGATTCTCGGCGATTCGGGTACGGTCGAGCTGACGGTGCCGGAAGGCGAGACCTACACCGCCGCGTTCGCGATCGGCGGCGGCGTCAAGCTCGTCAAGAAGGGTGCGGGCACGTATGTCGTCGGGACGATGCACCTGGGTGTGCGGTCCCTCCTCATCGAGGCCGGTCTCGTCGAGATGGGCAATGCGGCGGCGTTCGGCAACAAGATGCCCGTCACCGTGAAGAACGGCGCGGCATTTGATATGAAGGGGTGGAGCGACAACTGCATCGACATCACGATCGAAGGTACGGGGCCGGACGGACTCGGCGCGCTCCGCAACACGGGCGCTGCGCTCGGTACCGGCGTGTATCAGCTCGCGGGGCTGCGCCTCTCGGGCGATGCGCTCATCTACGCGACGGGACATTTCGGCCTCATCAACCTCAACTACGCGCCGACGGTGCTGGAGCTGAACGGCCACACGCTGACGATGAACTACAGCAAGGGCCAGGGCTTCTGGATGTCCAACACGAGCGGTTCCTCGGCGGGTACGTTCATCGTGAAGCAGGGCATTCCCTACACCTACAACAAGAGCTATGAGGTGAGCATCCCGAATGTCGATTTCATCATCGACGGCGCGGATTCATTGTTCCGCATTCCGACGGCCGACTATGCGTCGAAGACCACCGTCGGCAGCATCACCCTGTTGAACGGGGGCAAGTACGAAGAAGGCAACAACAACGGCTACATGAAGAACTTCAGCGTGCTGGGCAACGGTGAAATCGGTGCCTCGAACCACATCAAGTGGATTTACCTCGCCGACACGCTGCTCGTGTCCAACGAGACGGCGACGGTCAACATCTATCCGCCGTTCACCGCAAACAGTACCTACCCGCGGATCGTCAAGAAGGGCGCAGGTACGCTGAATATCCTGAACAACCACACCGACCAGCGTTTCGACCGCGGCCTCGACCTGCAGGGCGGTACGGTGGTGATGGATTCGACGGCCGGCACGAAGAACTACCACGTGGCCATTTCGTCCCAGCCCGTGCCGGTGACGATCCATGCGGGCGCGACGCTTGACATGACGAAGTGCACGCAGCCGTTCAAGCTCACCTCCCTCGTGATCGAAGAAGGCGGCACGCTCAGGCACACGGTGAACAATGTCATTGCCTTCCCGAATGAGACGACGTTCGTCGGCTGCCAGCCGTTCAACTTCTCGGGCACGGTGCAGCTCAACGGGGACATCACCTTCAGCATCGGCGAGCTTTTCCAAAAGGCGGACGCGCCGCAGCCGGGCGATTCGATCTCCCTCCTGAAGGCGGGTACGATCACGGGTACGGGACAGATCCTCGTGAAGGGATGTCCGTATGACGGCGTGGTCGAGTTCAAGGATGACGAAGTGCTCTACCGTCTGCGGACGCCGGAGGAGAGCGGTACGCAGCCGATCAAGATCTTCACCCTCGGCGGATCGTATGTGATCGGCCTGGCGACGAGCGACGGCATGAAGGCGCAGACCTCCTTCCGCGTCGAACTCGCGTCGCGTCTGACACGTGACAACGGCTGGAACGTCGAAATGACGGGCTGGCGGCACGACTTCAACAGCGTGCCCAGCGGCCTCCGCCAGAACTTCCCGGCGTGGAACGGCCACAGCGGTGTCTTGGACCTCGCGCTCAAGACGTCCGCGACGCGCGCGGGCGTGCTCGAAGGCCTTGAGACCTACTGCATGACCGCGAAGGAACCGGACTTCACGATCTTCTTCTGCGGCGAGGCCGATGTGGCGGATGGTGTGTCCGAAGACACGATCTTCGCCAACTGGACGGAGGCGGTCCGACGCATCCGTGCGGCGCTGCCGATGACGACGGTCATCGGTTCCACGCTGCCGATGGCGTCCAACACCCTTAACCAGCGTCTGAAAGACTGGTGCGAACAGGAACCGGAAGTCGAGTGCGTGGATCTGGCCGCGTACTACGAGTCGGGTGTCTCCTGCTACACCTATAATAAGACCGCCGAGCTCCTGCAGGAGAAGCTGCTCACGCTCGCCACGAAGGACGGCAAGAAGACGCCGACCGCGTGGACGCGGCCGACCGTGACGCTGGGTGCCGAGAACAACGTGCCGCCGGAATATCTCGCCGGCTTCACGCGCGTGCGGACGATGGACATCCCGGCGGCGACGCATTACGGGCAGTACATGGATGCGGTGCCCTACACCTACGCGCCGGCATTCCGCCAGACGAACATCGCGAAGGTCGGCTACTATGTCGAACTCGTCAACAAGGACTCCGGCGCGCTCTATGCGCTGTGGGTGGATATGGACGCGCCGGGTCCGAACTGGGCCGACGTCTCGTTCCCGGTCACGCTCGCCCAGCAGAAGCAGCAGGCGGTGACGTCGCTCCACGTGTGGAGCAACTTCGGTGCCGTCTCGCCGGTTGCGGCGTCGGACAACTCCGTGACGGGCTACATCGAATTCAACTGCATCAACTACGGCGGCGGCGACATTTCGAAGCCGAATGGCATCCCCGAACTGTGGGCCGGGCAATACGGTTTCACCGACACGTTCAATGCGTCGGGTACGAGCGGACACGGCTGCTTCCAGATCATGCGGAAGTTCTCCGACACCGCCGTGCCGGCGGGCGAGGTCCTGTTCGCGCTGAACCGCTTCGGTGCTACGAGCGACCAGCCGGTGGGTATCGGCATCGGTACGCTCGCGAACTACGGCAAGCACCCCTGGACGACGAGCAAGGAACTCGACCGTACGTTCTGCTATGGTGCAGAGGGGACGGACTCGGGCTACATCTCGTCCTACGCCTATTCACTGCGCCGCCTCTCGTTCTACCTCAAGTACACGAACGACGAGCCGGTTGACCGCGTGTCGATGGCACGTGCGTCCTGGACGGGTGCGACGAACACGGAAATCTGGAATCTCGCGAACTGGGAAACCACCGCCGGGGCGGCGCCGACCTCCTTCGACTACACGACGTGGCGCATCCCCGAAGGAACGACCGTCTCGTTCACGTATCCGATCGCGGACAATGTGACGCACTGGGCGACGACGTTCCTCATCGACGGCAACGTGACGTATCCGACGACCGGCGGCTTCTACAACGACACGCTGGACATCGGTCCGAACGGAAGCATCTGCTTCGATCCGACGATGTTCTCGTATCGTCTGCGTACGATGCCGACGTTCCAGAACGGCGGTAAGTTCCGTCTGCCGGCGAAGTACCAGAACTTCACGAAGGGCCGCTTCCTCCTCTTCACGATCGACATGGCGGGCGACACGACAGACGCCGCCTACGCGAACGCGTTCGACACGACGACCGCGCGCGGCACGAACCCGAAGATCACGATCGAGCGGCGTGCAAACGGCGGGGCCTACATCTGGCTCGACCTTGCCGACGGCACGGTCTATCCGAAGATGAACATCCTCTGCATGGGCGATTCGATCACGCAGGGCAGCAACAGCAGCTACGGCAACTGGCGTACGCCGCTCATGAAGAAGCTGGCGGCCGCAGGCTACACGCCGTGGACGAAGGGCTTCTGGACGATCGAGTCGAACGACATCAACAACCAGCCCCTGCCGGTCGAGTGGACGTACCACGCCGGTATCAGCGGCCAGCATATTGAAACGCTGGCCGGTGGCGCGGGCACCTTGGACGCAGTCGAAGTGACGCTGGACCAGGCCGGCGACGTCGACTTCGTGTTGCTGATGCTCGGTACGAACGACATCAACGGCTACGGCACCACGGGCGAGACGCTCTATCCGAAGTGGGTGGAACTCGTCAAGAAGATCCTCCAGCAGAAGCCGCATGCGAAGGTGCTCGCGGGCGCGGTCGTCGATATGGCGAACAACGCGGCGAAGGACGCGGAAGTGGTGGCGTTCAATAGCAAGATGCGCGCGGCGATCGAAGGCGGCGTGTTCCCGGCGGGACGCGTCTTCTACACCGATCTCTACACGCCGTGCTACCGCTACGATGCGTCGGGTACCTACATCGCCGGTAGCTTCGCGAGCGCGACGGACCTCCATCCGGACTGGCCGGGCGAGGACAAGATGGCCGAGGCGTATCTCGCGACGATCCAGAGCGCACTTGCAACGGCGGATGACGGCTGGACGCTCGACGCCGCCGCGACGGTGACGGAGACGACCTCGGGCATCGCGAACAACGTGCCGGCTGCCGAACGCGCCGGCTTCCAGCTCGCGCGCGTCCTCGACGTGACGAAGGAAGCGACGACGCTCTTCACCGACCTCGGCTACGTGCCGTACGAGAACGAGGGCGATCCGACTGCGGCGACGGCGGACATCGGCCGCGTGGGCTACTACATCGAGCTCAAGCGCAAGAACAAGGAGGGGTGCGACTACCACGGGCTGACCCGCTGGATGTGGGTGACGATGGATGCCTTCGGCGATCGCTCGATCGAGACGGTGGGCGTGCCGCTGAAGACCATCTTCCAGGGCCGCGTGAAGCGGCTGCGCGTGAAGACCAACATGCCGGGTATCGAATCGACGCCCGCCGGTCAAAACGCGGAAGGGTGGGTCGAGTTCTGGCCGAGTTCCTATACGAACGGGCGCCCGGGCTTGCTCGACGAACTCGGTAACACCTGGGGCTATGACTGGTGCGATACGCGCAGCGACAATATGTCCGGCTTCGGTACGATGCAGGTGCATCTCGCGACGACAGGCCTGCACAACAACGGCCAGGTGCTGTTCGCGTTCAACCGCTGGACGACGTCTGGAACGCACGAAATCGGCCTGGGCAACTTTGCCAACCAGGTGTTGGGGTCCATCGACTACACGTTTGCGGGTTCGTCGGACAAATACATGTTCGAAGAAATGAGCGCAACAGCCTACGAGGTGGCGCGCATCGAAATCTGGACGACGCCTTTGGCGACCGACCCCGAGGCGGGCGCGGTTGTCGACGTCACTGCGGTGATGACGGAAGACGGAACGACGACGGTGGTCGGCAATCTGGCGGACGTCGGTCTCACGGCGACGCAGGCGACGGTGACGCTCGAATGGTCCTCGAGCCCGGACTTCGCCGCCGGCACGGTGCAGACGCAGGCGCTCGGCACCTTCACGCAGGCGGGTCCGCTCAACGCGACGGTGACGGGACTTTCCCCGAACACGACATGGTACTTCCGCTTCCGCGCGGACAACGACAACGGCAAGTCTGTGACGACGAAGACCGAGGCGTACGAGCTGAAGACGGCGGTGTGGCGTCCGACGGACGGCACGGCGACATGGGGTTCGCTCGCGTGGTTGTTGAACGGGGCGGGTTCGCCGGTGGCGTTCGAAGACGGTTGGTCGGCGCTGTTCGACGGACAGGAGACGGCCTCGCCCACCTCTGTCAAGGTGGAGGGCCCGGTCAAGGCATCCATCGTCACGGTCAATGCGACGCGCGACTACTTGTTCGACGGGGATGGTTCGCTCTCGGCGGCGAAGCTGGTGAAGAAGGGCACAGGCACGCTCACGCTTGAAAGTAGCGTGTTGGGTGCGACGCGCGATATCGAGATCCAGCAGGGCCAGATCAAGGTCGGCGATCACGCGAAGCGTGGTGCGCTCGGCGCGGACGGCGGCACGGTGACGATCAAGCCCGGTGCGTCGCTCGACGTCAACTACATCGATACGGCCTCGGGTGCGATGCGCGACCGCGCCTATATCTCCAACGGCAAGAAATTCGTGATCGAAGGCAGCGGCGTGAACGGCGAAGGCGCGCTGACGATTTCGAACGGCAACACCTATTGGGGATCGGCCTACAATGAAATCGTGCTCGCGGGTGATGCGACGATTGGCGGCAACGGCCGCATGGATGTGCGCAACGGCACCAAGAACTCGATCACGGGCGGCGAAGATATGACGCTCACGGTCGCCAATACGTCCATCAACGGGACGTTGGGTCTGAATGTGCACGGGCCGATTACGGTCGGTACGCTCGCCATCACTCCGGGTGCGGCGTTGACGCTGGAAGGCAACAATGGTCCGCTCACGATTCCGCACGGAATCGAACTGGGCGGCTATCTGCAGGTGTACGCGGCCAATCCTGAATGGAACGTGAGCGGCATCACCGTCACCGGCACGGCGGCGGCGTTGGGCAACGACAGCGGAACCGGCTACATCAAGGCGCCGCTCACGGTGCCGGGCGGTACGCAGGTGACGCTGAAGGGCAGCCAGACGACGCGCTATCCGTGTGCGGTGACGAACGCGGGTACGATTGCGGTGTCGTCCGGTACGCACGTGTTCGAAAATTCCAGCCTCACGACGGTGCCGGGTTCGAACTTCAACATCACAGGCGGTAACCTCGAGTTCTCGTCGACGGAAGATCTCTCGCAGGCCGATCTCAAGGTGACGGCCACGGGCGGTATGCTCTGGTGGGGCATTTACGACACGGGCCTCTATCCGCAGGCGAAGTCGATCGACGTGAGCGGGGTCACGGGTGGTACGCTCGTCTTCGCGGCGGATGGCGATGAGACGATTCCTCTCGCGTTCGCGCCGGCGCGGCCAACGCGCGTCTACGTGCTTAACTCGACGCTCGACCAGACGACGACGATGGAGCCGGGCGATTACGTGATCAACGGACGGTTGACGCTCGCGAATTCCGTCAAGCCGGGTGCGCTCAAGGTGGGCGCGGGAACGACGGTGACCGTTCAGAATCTCTATCTCGGCGACGACGCGAACAATGCGCGGCGCGGCTATCTTGAAGTCGGCGAAGGGGCGACCTTCAATGTGACCGGTACGACGTGGATCGGACACTATCCCTGCGTGAAGGAAGGTTCGCGCATCGTGGTGAACGGCGGTACGTTCAACCACACGGGCACCTCTGAAGGTGTGCGCGTGGGCGTGGACGCCTACCAGGCGTACTTCGACCTTTTGAGCGGTACGGCCAATGTCAGCGGTCTCTTCTGCCGCCGCGAGTACGAGGTGCCGACGGACCGTTGGGAACTCTTCTCGCAGAACGGCGGTACGCTTAACATCGGTTCGCTCGGCCTCAACGGCTTTACGCGGTTCCGTCCGTTCGTCGAACTCAACAACGGTACGGTCAATGCAGCGGCGAACTTCGACGTGGCGCCGCTCAGGAGCGTGAGCTTCGGCGACACGGAGGGCGGTACGGTCGACTTCAACATCGGGGAGAAGACGGTCAACTGGCAGACGGGTCTGCGCGGCAAGGCCGATGTCAACCTGAATGGCCACGGTACGTTCACAAGCGGCGTTGCGAAGAACTGCAACAAGCTGCGCTTCCAGGGTGTGCCGACGGGCCACTGGACGATCTCCAATACGGGCGTCAACAACCTCTATGGCGCGGCCGGCTTCGCGGGCGGCCTCAAGCTGGAAGAGGACGTGACGGCGAACGTGAAGATCGCGGGCGAGAGCCTCGTCGAATGCGCGTTCGTGCCGGGTGCTGCGTTGAACGACATGGTGGCGCCGACGGCGTGTCCGTTCGTGGCGAACGACATGGCCACGATGCACTTCAACGGCGTTGTGGACGAGATGTCGCAGGCCTCGTTCGTGTGGCAGGGCCAGTTCTACTGCGATACGGAGGATACCTGGACCTTCGCGGGCGGTTACGATGACAACCTCTACCTTGCGGTCGACGGCAAGCAGGTCATCAACAACACGTCGTGGAATTCGATCGCGCAGGGCCAGATCGCGCTTACGGTCGGCTGGCACGACTTCCGCCTCGTCGAACGTCAGGAAGGCGGTGGCTGGGGTTCGGTCGGCAGCGGCTGGGCGGGGGTGATGAACCTCGGCTTTGCGAAGTCCGCAGTCAGCGGCACGGCGGCGGCGAGCTTCACGAAGTTCGACAGCGAACATCTGCCGATGCGTCCCACGAAGGGCTCGCAGGGCGCGGACGGTCTTGTGAACTGGTCGAGCGTCGCGAACTTCAACGACGGCACGTGGAACACGCGTACGGATCTCGCGTCGAACGGCAAGTTCCAGCTGAGTCGTCTGCACGAGTACAACCTCGCGCTGACGCCGAAGATCGGCGCGTCCACGCACCAGTTCGACGGCTACGTCTATGTGAACGCCGCACAGGCGGGTCTGTGGACCGTGTCGCTTTCGTACGACGACCGCATTTCGCTGACGATCGACGGTGTGGATTCGGGTTGTACGCCGTCGACAACCTCGACGTCGAGCAGCATGGGCTATGTCGGTGAAGGCTGGCACCGGTTCGTGTTGCGTGTGGCGGACAACTCGGGCAACTGGGGGCCGTGGAGTAATCTCGGCTACTATGCGCGCATTGCCGTGAACGGGCATCCGTACTACTTCGACGAAACCTGCTTCGAGTTCTCGTCGGTGCTGCCGCTCCTCGAGGGCGTGTCGCGCGCGGGTCTCGACGGTGAGGTCGAGTTGGCGAAGGGGTCCCAGCTGACGAACGATGCGGCGGGGTCGTGCCCGATCTGGGGTACGTTGAAGGGCTCGGGTACGCTGGCGGGCGCGTTCGCGTTCGCGGGCGATGCGAACTGCTACGAGGTGAGCGGTACGGCGCGTCGCCGTACGGTCGAGAACAGCATCAAGTTCGAAGTGACGAACGACGATGCGCTGGCGGGCCTCTGCAAGGTGCGGGCGATCTTCGATCAGAAACCGGGTTGTCCGTTCTACGACGTGGGCGCCGCCGGTGGCGTGAATGTCGAGACGCTGCGCGTCGAAGTCCGTGATACGGCGGGCAACGACTATTCGGACGGTTTCTCGGCTGTCGTGCAGAATGGACGCCTCCTCTTGAAGAACGCCCATCCGAACGGCTGTGTGCTGTTGTTCCGTTAAGGGTGTAAATCTCGCAAATAGAGTCTAAGATGAAGAAAAATCTGTTGTCGGTTTTGGGGTCTCTCGTTCTTGTGGGCGGGGCGTTTGGCGCGGTCAAGCCGGACGCCACCGCGAAGGACGCGATGAACTATCGTTTCACTGTCTGCGGTACGCCGATCGTGTTTGCCGATCATAAGATCGACTGGAACGCGAACCCCACCTACAACAACTATTGCGAGTGGCCGTGGCAGTTCGCCCGCCACTGGTTCCTGCGCAATCTGGCCGATTACTATGTGGCGAGCGGCGACGAACGTGCGGCCCAGACGTGGGTGGATATCGTCACGAGCTTCATCGACAACGCGCCGCCGCCACCGCCGGGAACCCGGTATGGTGCGACCAAGTCGTGGCGTACGCTTGACACGGGCTTGCGCGCGAGCGTGTGGGCGTTGTCCTTCCCGAAGATCGAAAAGTCGCCTGCGGTGACGCCGGCGTTCCGCGCGAAGTTTTTCGCGTCGATCGGCGATCACGTCAAGCGTCTGCGTCCGCCGCGTGTGAGCAACAACTGGCGGTTGATGGAGCTTCACGGTCTGTTGGATCTTGCGCTCACGTTCTCCCATCTGCCCGAAGCCGCCGCCTGGCGCGAGCAGGCCGAGCGGGAATTGACGGTGGAGCTGGCGCGCCAGGTGTACCCCGACGGGTTCCACTTTGAACTCACCTCGGGCTATCACGGGATTGTCCATGAAACCTACTATCCGCTCTGCAAGCGCTATCGCGAGCTGGGACTTCCCGTGCCGGTGGGATTCACGAACAACCTGGCCAATGCATACGGGCTCTACTTGAAGCTGGCGCGTCCGGACGGACGTCTCCCCGCGATCAACGACGGTGGCTACACGGGAATCAAGGGGTACCTCAAATGCGCACACGAATTCTTCCCGAACCGTGACGACTTCCTCTGGGGGTCGACGTTGGGGAAGGAGGGGAAGGAACCGGACTTCCTGTCGCTCGCGCTGCCCTATTCCGGTGCGGTCGTCTTCCGTACCTCATGGCGGCCGGATGCCGTGTGGGGGTATGTGGACATGTCGCCCTGGGGGTATGGACATCAGCACGAGGACAAGCTCAACTTCGTTCTCTTCGCCTATGGAAAGAGCCTTCTGGCGGAAGGCGGCACGTTCCACTACGATTCGTCGCCGATGCGCCACTATGTGCTCTCCACGCGGTCGCACAACACAATTCGCATCGACGGGATGGACCAGTGTGCGCGGGCGAGCTGGAAGTGGCGTGAGGACATGCTGTACAAAAAGGCACCGCTCTCGTTCTCGACGACAGCGGCGCGCGATGTCGCGAAAGCCACGTTCGATCTCGGCTATGGGTCGGTGAGAAAGCTGGATCGCTCGGTGAAGCATACGCGGACGGTCGAATACATCAAGGATGCGCCGGAGGGGCCTTATTTCCGCATCACGGATGAACTTGTGTCGTCCGATGCGCGCGAGCACGCCTATGAACAGCTCTGGCATCTCGAGGATTGCTCCTTCACGATGGAGAAACGCGCCTTTACCGGCGATTTCGGCGGGGTGAGGCTCAAGGCGGCCTTCGCATGCGAAGGAACGGATGGCAAGCTGATCGACCAGATCGGCCAGGAAAAGCCGTATCAGGGTTGGCTGCCGAAAGGCTCGCAGGCGACGCGCGTCCATCGCGCGGTCCATACGCCGACGCTTGTCGGCACGTTCAAGGGGCGCGCAAAACTCGTGGCGGAGTTCCGTCCGAGCAGATCGGATAAGGAATGATATTAGCTTTTCTCGCCGCGGCATTGGCACCATACCACTTTACTGCATCCACAGAAACACGAACTGCGTACCTGTCGCGGTCGCGGATTTCGGAAGACCGTCCTGTCCAGGTTTGCGAGGCGTCCTTCTCGCGCGACGTGGGGCCCTTGGGGGCGTTCGGGATTGCGCATTGGTGTCTCACGTCGATCACGCCTCGGCTCCAGCACGAGCGTCGGCGGCTCTTCAGCGAAAACGACCTGGGCACTTTCTGGGACTTTTCGCACGAAGTGGCCGAAGGGTGGACGCTGACGAACCAGGCGACGCTCTGGTGGTTGCTCTTCGGCGGCTACCGCGATCCCGAGGACGGCGGCACGCAATATGAAGTGTGGGATGAAGCGAGCCTCAAGAACGACTATCTCGTGCCGTCTGTGCTCGTCCGGCGCGGATGGCATTCGTCCGATTGGGTCTACGTGCGGACGGGACTCGCGAAGCCGTTCGACCTCAAGCCGACGCTGGGTGTGCCGATCAGCATCACGCCCGGGGTGTTCGCCGAGACGGGCAATCAGGCCTTCTACGAGCTTCGGTATGGCGAATTGCCGCGTTCGCGTGCCTATCATACGGCATTCCTGGCGGTTCTCGGGCAGATTTCGGTCGACTATGCGGTCTCGGACAACTGGAAGTTTTACGCGAAACTCCAGCAGTTCGGTCTTGTCGATTCCGACGCACGCGACCAGGCGCACGGCATTCACCGTCGCGACCTCACGATCTTCACACTCGGCGTCCAGGCCAGTTTCTGATTCCGTGCTATTGGAATTACTGTTTAGGATTGACGGATGATTGTGTTTGGATGGTCCGTGTGGTATAATCATCCAGGTTTTGCGGATGGGCTTGAATAATGAATCGGATCTTGTGAAGGAGCAGTGAGGATGAATGAAGTCGGAAAAAAGAAAGAACAGTTTCTCGTCAAGATGCGGCGTGCGTTCAGGCGTCCTCTGGTGGAGTTGTTCATTCTTGGCGTTTTCATCGGCGGATTTGTGCGCTATGGTGCGACGAAAAGTACGAACGGTTTGGGCGGCAGGATGGCGCTTCCGCCCCCGGCTGCGGCGCTGTCGCCGTCGGAGACGGATGTGCCGGGAACCTCTCTGCCGGAGAATTTCCCGGCGGTGACGAATCTCTGCTTTTGGGAAATCACGCCGGGGGCCGTTTCGGTGACGCTTGGTCTCGCCTGGCCTGAGAACCAGACCATCTACGGCCGCCGGATCGACATCTTCGGCAGCTGGGACCTGAAGTCGCACGACTGGCGAAGGATATGCGAAGTGGACGTGTCGGGGGCCTCGTCCAACGCCGTGGTGGAAGTCGCCCGCGCCGATTTCCCCAACAACGCGATGGAGACGATCGCGTTCTTCCGCGCCGCGTCAAAGGAGGATTCCGACGGCGACGGACTGACGGACGCCGAAGAGCGGATGGTGACCCACACCAGTCCTTCCGCCGGCGACACCGACCATGACGGCGACGACGACGCCTGGGAGGTGGTGCACGGCTTCGACCCTTGCAGTGAAGATGTCGGCATCAGGCCCTACGGCGGCGGTTCGCCTTCCGGAGGCGGCGCGTCCGGCGATGGCACGCCAGGCGGCGTGCAGGGCACGGCCACGAATCCGGTTCGGTACGGCTTCTTCGGGTTCGAGACGACGTTCGGCGGCCCCGAGGCGGGATACATGGGCGTCGACTGGCCGCCTGCCGTTTCCGCCGACGGACTTCCCGGGCTTCCGCCCGACGGAACACATCCCAATGCGACTTTCCTGGTTTCACTATCTTCGCGCGGCTGGTTCCGTCCGTCCGTCACGAGCAATTATGTCTTTTCGGTTGCGGCGGACGACAATGCGTCGTTTTCCGTGGGCGGAGGGGGCGCGTCCGTCACATGGGACGAAGACAGGGGCGTCGCGCGGGAGTTCTCCGTCGATCTCGTCGGAGGCGTATGCTATCCGGTAGCCGTCGAATGGAACACGATCGGCGGTCCCTACTTCCTGTCGCTAGGCGGCGGGGCGGGGACGCCGCCGGAAGAGGAGGCGTACAGTCCCAGGGTCAGGGCGAATCCGCATCTCGTGACATTCAAGGCTGCGAGGGGAGTCGATCTCAGGGGGCTGGCCGCGACGGCGACGATCGTCGGCGAATGCGACCCCGAAAAGAGCTATGAGATCACCGTGGAGGCGGGTGAGGGGCTGGCCGCGTCGGACGCGTCGGCCTATCCGGTCGACGCGGACGGATTCTGGTCCGACGGTAGAAGCTCGGTGGCGGTGTTCCGGCTGATGGCGGACGGAGAGGAGATTTCCTCGGACAGCTGCGTCTTCGTCGCCCAGCCCGTCAAGGACGACGGAAAATGCGGCTGCTGCCGCGAAGGCACGACTGCGGAGAACGGATGCGTGATGTTCTCGCAGTCGTTCGGCTCCACGCCGAATCGTGGCGGGCTGCCGACCGGACGCGTGGTGGTGCGCGCGTCGCGTCTCTGCGATTCGCTCTACACGCCGGCGGCGCTTCGATACGACCATCCGATGATGCGGCGGATGGTCTACCGGCGTAATCTCGATGCCGTGGTCGTCGACGGACTGGGCGAGGCGGTCGAATACCGGCAGGGTTTCCCCTCCGGCGTTTCTTCGGGAACCGGCGGGCAGCTGTTCCGCGACGGAAACGGCAGCTTCGTCGAAGAGCTTCCAGACGGGCTTCGCGTGGTCTACGATGAGTCCGGGAATGTCGCCGCGCTCCAGCCGCGGTTCGGCGATCCCGTTCCCGTGGCGGACCTCGGGATCGTCGTCGACACCGACTCGCAGGGGACGATCGCCTCCATCGCCAGCGTCGCCGACGGCACCCTGAGGACTTCGACTCCCGATGCAGTGTCGTCCGCAGGCTATTGCTGGCGCCTGTCCTGGACCTCGCCGGCGAACACGGCGGTCAAGCGTTTCGACTTCGGCGGATCGAGAAACGCCTCCACCTTCACGCTCCACGAATACCGCAGCGAGCAGTTCAAGTTCGACTACCGCTGGACCTACGACGACGCGCTGCAGGATTTCGTCTTCGAGAAGGGCGTCGGCACCGCCGCCGTCCTCCGTGAGGAAAAGTCGCTGGCGTACGATCCCGTCGGGCGGGTCTGGCGTTCCGTCCTGACCCACAGGGATTCCGTCGGCAACGTCCTTTCTTCGTCTTCCGCCCTGCTGGACCGCAACGGACATGCCCTGCACGCGGTCGAACGGAGGGATGCCGTCAGCGGCAGGCTGCTGTATTCGGCGGCAATGGCACCGAACGGACGCGTCGCGTCCGAAACCGACGAGCTGGGACGTCGGACGGAGTTCGTCTACGACGCCTTCGGGCGTGTCGTGCGCGAAACCACCGTGGCGGAAGGTGTGCCGCCCACGGTGGTCGAATACGGCTACACGTCGGCGGCCTCCCCCGTTGAATTCCGCCCGGCGTCAAGGCGCACGGTCGTCGGCGGATTGACGATGCTGGAAGAGACGTTTTCCTACGGCATGACGGATGCTGGCCGTCGCACGGCGACGCATGTCCGGACTTGCAACGGCGTTTCGCGAACCCGCTACGAAGAATACGACGCGCAGGCGAGGCCGATGCTCGTCGTCGACGAGGACGGTAGGACCACGAGCACCGCATATTCCCCGCCGGACGGTGACGGGACGGTCGTCGAGACCGAAGACGAGGGCGTGTGGAACGATGGATTCGAGACGGTTCCCGGCAAGTCTGTCCGCGAGGTCCGCTTCCGCAATGCGGCGGGCGACGTCGTTCGCCGCGAGCGCCATGCGCGGATCGGCGACGACTGGCATCTGCTCTCCTGGTCGACGCATGCATACAACGCCTCTCACAAGGAAGTTCAGGCGACCTATTCCGACGGCACCGCGTCCGCGGCGGACTGGATCTGCCCGGGGCCGGTGTGGCAGACCGACCGCGGCGGCGTGACCGTCGACAACTCCTACAATGCCGCCAAGCTGCTTTCCTCGTCCACGCGCCATGGCGCGTTCTGCGACGTGACCACGCAGTACATACGCGACGCCGAAGGGCGGGTTGTCCGCGAAGTCAGGTCCGCCGAGGGCTGCGAAGTCCAGACGACCGAGCGGATCTACGACTCCCGGGGCCGCGTCGTCTCGGAGACGGCTCCCGACGGCGCCGCCACTCTCACCGCCTACTCCGCCGACGGCCGCACGGTGACGACGACCTTCGCCGACGGCGGCACGCGCGTCGAATCGCTCAACGCGGACGGCTCGACCGCCTCGGTGACCGGCACGGCGGTGACGCCGGTCTACACCGCGCGGGGTGTGTCAGCCATCCAGCGGAATGGCGAGACGGTCAACTGCCGCTGGACGACCGAACGCGTCGGCGCCGCCGATTCGCCGCGTTTTCGGACGGTCTATGTGGACGGATTTGGCGAGACGGTCCGCGTCGAGACGGCGGGGTTCGGCAATGCCGTGAACGTCCAAGACCGCTTCTACGACACAAAGGGAAGGCTCATTCGCCAGACGGAGACGGACCTCCCGACGAAGGAGTATGCCTACGACGCCTGGGGCGACCGCGTCGGCGAGACCGCGAGCGCGGGGAACGAGACGCGAACCACCGCGACGGCGCGGGCGTTCGTCCTTGAAGACGGCGCGGTGTTCGAGTCCACGACCACGACGCGCACCTGTTCGGACCCGGCGATCGCGCCGCTCGTCGAAAACCGCCGCATCCGGCGTTCGGGGCTGACGCTGGCGGAGAACGCCTGCGTCGTCGCGACGGACGTGCGCGGCAACGCGACGGTCGTGCGCGTCGCGGTCGATCCGGCCCGGCAGGGCCGCGTCGAGACGGTTCAGCGCCCGGAGACCTCCAACATCGCCACGAACTGGTACGTCGACGGTGCCATCGTCTCCAACGTCTGGCACGGGGGCGTCTGGGGACAGCGCCGCCTCGACGCGGACCGGGGCGAGACGGGGGGGATCGAC
>JAZUGW010000127.1:0-6029 GCA_045641465.1 Kiritimatiellia bacterium
AATGAAAACAAGTGTCTTCAAAAGTGGTTTCTTCGCGGGGCTGCTGGCTCTTGGTGCCGGCATGGGAGCCCAGGCTCGTTCGGTGTCGGTGTCGTCCGTCTCGAACGACGTGGTCACGCTGAACTTCGGCGCGGGCGACGGCAAGGCCTACAAGCTCGCCGTGGCGCGCGGCGCGCGCGACGCCGGCGATGTGCGTGCGGACTGGGATGCCGTCGAGATCATCGGTGATGTCGCCGTCGACCAGAGTTCGGCCACCTGGGCCGTCCCGAAGGGTGAATACCGCTACGCGCGCTTCTTCCTGCTGGATGCGGATCTGCCGTTCACGAAGTGTCTTGCGATGGTGCAGTCTACTGGCACGCAGTACATTGACACCGGCGTGCGGGCGAAGACCGGCGTGCGGGCCGAGCTTGACGTGACGATAGTCAACCAGTGGAACGACGTGGAACTGCTGGGGGCCTATGGTGGAAACGCCCCTCGTTTCTACCTCTTCCATTTCAACTATAGAAACTCGAAATTTTACGTGTCCCAGGTGCTCGGTGCCTGGGTGTACCCGTCGCTCGCTTCGCAGGAACATGGGAATGGCTGGCGTCAAACGTCGCTGGTCTCCGAAGTCCTGGCGAATTCGCGCGCACTTTACCAGTCTTCGCTGACGCCGGCTCAGTCCGAAGCCGTTAGCCAAAACTATGACACGCAAAAGAACCTCTATCTCTTTGGCTGCAACGGTGTAAGCGACATTGAGCCGTGTGTCAAATTCGCGCGGGGCAAGTTGTGGGAGAACGTGACGCGCGTGGAAAATGGAATCGTGAAGGACGGAACGCTCTCGCGTGACTTCATTCCGGTTGAGGTTGACGGCCAGGGTGCGCTGTTCGACCTTGTGAACCGCACAGTCTACAAAGACAAGAGTGGCAATGGATTCACCAAGGGCGCGGATGCGGAAACTCCGGTGGAAGTCTATTTGACGGCGGCCGCATCGGAGACGGTCGAGATTCGTTCGGCGGGAACGCTGATCGCGAAGCGCGACTTCCTCAACGCCCCGTCGGCGACGGCGGACACGTTGCCGCTGCCGAGGGGCGGCGAATCGCCCCGCACGGTCGTGGTCCGCTTCAAGGCGTTGGCGGCGGGAGCGGAGACGGTGCGCCCGGTCTTGCAGCTGAAGGTGGGAGATGCGGTCGTTCGCAGCTACTCCGTGGATGCGGCCGGCGCGCTCGGTTCGCAGACGGTTTCACCGAACGTCTGGCATACGCTCACGGTCGTGGGCGGCCCCACGCGGCTCGACTGCTACCTCGACGAGACGAAGCTCGTCGAATCGTCCAGCGAGGACGGTATCACGGCGCTGAAGGGGGTGACGGAGCTGGTGCTCGGCGATGGCAACGCCGCCACGGACGACAACATCCAGTTCGCTTCCGCCGAGGTCTGGAGCGTGGCCGGCGCTGCCGAGGGCCGGCTCGCGGCGGGCACGAAGCAGGGCATGGTGGGCGAATGGACGTTCCCGGCGGACAACCCCGTGCGCGCGACGAAGGGGCACGACCTGATTAAGTTCAAGATGGCGTCGGGCAACGATTTCAGTGGTCAGACGAGCACGGATGGCGTGGTAGCGGGCGATGCCAAGATGTATGTTGGAAATTACAACGGTTTCCGGTGCCGCCACGGCCTCGCTTTCAATTCCGACTATTCGGTGGTGATGGATGTGCGTGTGCCGTCGACGTCGGGGAACGGTCTGCACGGCGTCTTCCAGGCCAGCACCTTTGCCAAGAACGACTGTAACCTGTTCCTGCGCAAGAACGCGGACAAGGATTTGCTGGATGTGTGGGTCCAAAGCAGCACTTACAAAGCCACGGAAGTTCGACATGGTGACTGGTGCCGTGCGGTGCTCACCTATGCGAACGGCGGCAACAAGACGCTCTACCTCAACGGAAAGCAGATTGATGCCCGCGCGTTTGCCAACTCGCAGATCAACGGCCCCTACTGCCACTTCTGCATCGACAACGACGGCGAGGACAACGACATCGACATCTCCTACGCGGCGATCTACGACCGTGTGTTGACGGCGGCGGAGGTGGCGGAGTTCCACGGGCGTCCGACGGCGCATGCCAGTTCCACGGGCGAGGTGTTGGTCATTCCGGAGTTGGTGGGCCGGTGGGAGAAGGAGAACGGCGTGTTCGTCTCACGTGTCGACGATGCCCCCGCTTTGACCGAGCAATCTGATGGAGGATTCACGCTGACGCGTTCCACTACGCCTGCGGGAATGACGGTGGTTGTGGATCTCATGTTGTCGCGTTCGCAACCGCAAGGTGGCGTGATCATGGCGAATGCGAATGGTGTGGCGACGGGTGTCTACACCTCGAATAGCGTGTTAAGCGGATGTCTTGCGACGGCTCCGTCGGCCACGATTTTTGGTACGGGCGCTGAAACCGGCACCGACGCTTGGGGTGGGTGTACCTATGAGCCGCTTTGGCGGAGCGCGAGACAGCGCGTGGCGGTCACCTGGGATGCCCAGGGACGGGTGCGTTATTATGCGAACGGACAGATGATCTGTCCGCAGGATCCGACGGCGAGCGATGTCGCCGCGTGCCCGACGTCGACGATGAACTTCCTTTCGGGGATTGGAGCTTACGCTACGCGCCTCGAAGTGTATGACGGGGTGCTTACGCCATTTGAAGTTGCGTCGCTCGGAGGAATCGAATTCGTACCTCCGCCATCTGGTGTTCTGATTATGGTGCGTTGATCGTGGGGAACGCGAAGCTGCTGAAGTCGGGCAAGGGCGTCTACCGGACAACGCCCCCTACCATCGGTTATAGGTTGTAGAACAAACTAACTGTGTAATTGCCTCACGTCCGACTGCCTGGCGAGGTGAGAGGATTGTTGGGAAAAGGAAGGAGTTGTCCATGAACACGATAAAGATGTTGGTAATGGCGGCTTTTTGCGCGACCGCGATGACGGGATGGGCGCGGACGATGTCCGTGACCTCAATTGCCAATGGGACGGTGACGCTGGCCTTTGGCGAGCCCAACGGCACTAACTACATGCTCTGCGTGGCCTATGGCAATACCAAAGGCGGCGAGAACAAATACAAGTGGGCGTCGTTCATTCGGAACGTGGCCACGATCGAGGCTGACCAGACGACTTACACCTATCTGCTGCCGAGCGACTTTACGACAGGCACGTTTTATCGCTTCTTTCTGTTGGAGACCGAGAATCTGCCCTATGACCTGGAGTTGGAGTACATTGCCTCGACGTCAACCGCGTATGGCAACAACCAGGGCACGCAGTTCATCGACACCGGGATCGTCGGCAAGAGCGGCACCAAAATGGAAGCCAACTATGTTTGGCTCGCGGGCAGTGACAGTACCATCTTGGGTTCGCGCAAGGATGATAATGACACCCGGTTTTTCATGAGTCACATGTACTGGGGTGAGGACTGGTGTGTGGGGTATCAAAAGTGGATTGATGCCGCGCCGTACGTCGGCTATAATTCCGGTGACGCTTTCCATGTCGTCTGCGAACTGAAGGCGGGATTGCAGATGCTGGTGGTCAATGGCCAGGACATGTACCATGGTACGAATTCAAGTAGCGTAGACACCGGATTGAACATGTATGTTTTCGGCTGCAATTATAAAGGGGTGCAGAAAGTGTGCATCAAGGCGCGGCTCTTCGACATGAAGATCTGGCAGGACGATGTTTTGAAGCGCGATTATCGTCCAGTCGCCCTCGCAAATGGCGACGGCGCGCTGTATGATGGAGTTACGGGGGCGGTCTTCGCCAATGGCAGTTCGACCCCGTTCGTTTTGGGCAAGGTGGCGGACGAGGCGAACCGCCGCGGCATTGTCCGGGCGATGTCGCAGGAGTATGAAGTGGTGGCTGACGATGAGCGCCAAATTCCGATCACCTCCTACTGGGTCGGCGGAGTGGACGGGGATCTCGGCAAGGAAGGCAACTGGCGTTCTGTCAACCGCCTTGGTGAAGAAGTGGTGGCGTTGCCGGTCAGCACCACCGAGGTGCATTTCAGCGGAACGGTGAATGCGAGCTGGGCGAGCGTGTCCGATACGCTCGCTGTAGCGAAGATCGTCTGTGATGACGTGCATCTCGCCTGCAACTGCGATTGGCGCGTGTTCGGATCGGTGCCGTTCGAGGGCCATCTTGATCTGAATGGCTGGAAGTTGCAGCTCGCGGGACTTGCGGGCACGGGCGCGATCACGGATCGTTCGCTCAACGTGGCCGGCTACGAGGCGCTTGACTACATCGAATCGTCTGGGAGGTCTTACATAGACACCTGCGTGATCGGTGCCACGGGCGTCACAGTGGAAATTGACATGGCGTCGTATGATACTGCAAGCGACTGTTGTTATGTGGGTTCTCGCAAGGGGGGTATGCGCTTCCTGCCGTTCTGGGGTACGGGTAACAAGATTTGCTTTGGTTACAATGCTTTCATAAAAGGCGGCGCTTTGGAGAAAGGTACACGGTATGTCGGCTACAATCGTATGCGCGCTGGCAGCCAAAATACGTTTATGAACGGCTCGCTGGCCGTGTCCAATGCCAATGCCGAAGAATATGATACGGGGTTGAATATGTACATCTTTGCGTTGAATTGGGATGGTGTCAGGGATTATTCATCCTACTTGCGACTGTATTCAGCGAGGTTCTGGACCGGTGGCGGGGCGCAGATGGTGCGCGATTTCGTGCCGGTGAAACGGACCAGCGATGGAGCTCTTGGCCTCTACGACAAGGTGGGGGGAACGTTCTACGCCAAGCAGGGGTCGGACTCGTTCACGGCGGGTACGGCGGTTGCTGCACCGTCGGGGACGTCGGGCGAGTTGTGGGTGGAGGTCGCGGAGGGCGCGACCAGCGTGAACACGGGTGTGGTGATCGCGGGGAGTGCGAAGCTGGTGAAGTCGGGCAAGGGCGTCTATCGGACGACGGTTCTGAACCAGACCTACACGGGCGGCACTCGGGTTGCGGATGGCATCTTCGACCAGGGCGTCACCAGTGCCAATGATTCGATGCCGTTGGGACAGAATGAAGTCACGGTCGTCTTCGAAAAGGAAGCGGATGTCGAGTGGAATGATGGATACTATTACACCTGGGAGACGCGTCCCGTGAATACCACATTCACCTTGTCTCCGGCAACGCTAGCCAAAGGTTTCATCCTGACCGAGAAACCGGACGGCATCTACATCAAGAACCCGAAACTCTTTATTTTCTTCCGATAGCGCAGGAAATTTGCCCTTGGTCAGGGTGTGGGAAATTTGGTATAATATGCGGCGATGAAGGGCATCTGTACAGATAATCCAGGTATTGAGAACCTGATCTCAAAAGGTCTTGTGTACGTCGACAAGACGGACGCGCTTTATGCGCTTATCTCCGATCCTGCCGCGAGTCAGTTTTTCCTGTCGCGTCCGCGGCGCTTCGGGAAGTCGCTCATGATTAGCACGCTTCGGGAAATCTTCAAGGGGCGGCGCGAGCTCTTCAAGGATACTTTCATCGGTAAGAGCGGTTATGATTGGCCGGTCTATCCGGTCATTCATCTTGATCTTTCCAAGGTTGTCGCCTCTACGCCCGAGGTGCTGGAGGTGAAGCTTGAGGACATCATCTCCAACCTCGCACAGAAGTTCGGCGTGCCGTTTGATCGATCCCTCCCCAGCGGGGACAATTTTGAGAATCTGATCAATCACGTTGCCGACGCGAGCGAGCACAAGCAGGTGGTCGTGCTCATCGACGAATACGATGCGCCGGTGAACGGATTCATCAACAATCCTGAGAAGTTGATGGCATTCCGGGATGTGATGCACCAGTTCTTTCTCGTCCTCAAGGCGAACGTGGAGCGCATCCGGTTCCTGATGGCGACCGGCGTGACGCGCTTCACCAAGATTTCGCTTTTCTCGTGCTGCAACAATCCGACGGACCTGACGATGGACTCTCGTGCGGCGCGACTCTGCGGCTACACGCCGGAGGAAATCGAGACGAACTTCCACGAGCACATCCAGGCGTTCGCGGACAAGAAGGGCATCACTTACGAGGCGATGTTCAAGCAG
>JAZUGW010000128.1:0-5097 GCA_045641465.1 Kiritimatiellia bacterium
GCCTCGCCCGATGTGCGCCCCTGCTATGCGGCAGCCCTGCGCCTCGCCCGCGAATCGAAGAACGCCTTCAATCCCGCTGTGGGACGCACCCTGCGGACACTCGGCGTCGGACGCCGCGGCACCTATGCCTCTTTCGACCTCGGGGCCATTGCAAAGGGATTCGCCGTCGATTTCGCCGCGAAGCAGATCGCCACGGGGCCATCGGAATCCCTCCTGCTCGACCTCGGTGGCAACTTGCGCGTGTTGGGGGACAGACCCTGGCGGACGGGCATCCGCAATCCGTTTTCCTGTCGTGACGTGTCCCAGCCCGCATTCTGCGCCGTCGTCGTACTCACCAACGGCGAGTCGGTCGCCACCAGCGGAAATTACGAACGTTTCATTGAAAAGGACGGCAAACGCCTCTCGCATATCCTCGACGGACGAACAGGAGAACCGACGCACGGCATCGCCGGCGTCACCGTGATCACGCCGTTCGCCTACGGAGCCACCCTCGCCGACGGACTCTCCACCACGCTCTTCGTCCTCGGCCCCGACGAAGGTGCAGCCTTCCTCGCGACCTACTACCCTCAAGCCCTCGCGCTTTGGATTCCGGACACGCCCTCTTCGCCCCGTCTCATCGCCACGCAGGCAATGGCCCGCCGTCTGGAACAGGCCACCGCCCCGATCGAGACCCGTTAATATCGACAAACGTCCCAACCGCTCTGTCGTTTTGTTGGGCAGTTATGCAGTTAGCCAGTTAATCAGTTCTAAAACCTAAAACCTAACACCTAAAACCTAGCCCTTTGCCTGCAAACGCAGGATTCGCGCGACGACGAGAACGACAAGGAAACCACCGAGGAGAAGCAACAGACCTGGCGCATCACCCGAACTCGGTTCCTCGAAGTCGAACGACTTGTTTCCCATCAGCGCCTCCATCTCCTTTTGCTTGAGGGCCTTTTCCTGTGCCGACGTCTCGACGGCCAAATAGGCGCTTTGCGTCGTCAACACGCCCGTCCGCCGCGTACCGTCCAGCAGCTCTTTCCGCACGTCCAGCGCCGGTTTGCGGAATGCCTCGTTCTCACGCGCCCAGAGCTTCGCCCCGTCGGACCACGCACTACCGTCCTCTTCTGCACCTTTCACTTTCGCGAAGACCAAGGCCCCCTCGCCCCTGCGGTACGGCACCGCCACCTTACCACCCGCCTCCGTCGTCCAAAAGTACCATCCGTCGACCGGACGATCCCCAAACGCCGCCACGCCCGGGAATTCGCGTCGAAGCGTCGCGAGGAACGACTCCGGCACATGTTGCGCCGTCAACACGCTGAAGACCTCATTCGTGGCGGGGGTCCGCGTATGCTTGCCGTCCTTGTACACATGCCGCTCGGGCACAAAGCGCTTGAATTCAAAAGTGGGGACCCGAACAAGCGCATTCGTCGTCAGCGCATTGGCCTGCGTACGCACAAACCGGCGCAGGTCGCTCTTGAATGTCGGGTCGTCGAGCGAAAAACGTTTGACCTCGCGATCCTGCACCACCTTGACGAGTTCATTCGTATGGGAGTTCATCCAATGGGCCGAAAGGAGCGTCACCGCCGTATCCTTGGCCGTCACGAGTCCCGAGCACAGTCCACTCCACACCTGAAAAGTGACCCTCACGGCCTTCTCGCCGATCCAGATCGGCCCGTCGAGCGGACCACACGCCGCCGCCGTACGCAAGGTGATCTCCACATCACGGCCCTGCTCGCCCACCGGGAAGATCTTGAGCGTGCCGCTCGTCGGCGTATCGAGCGTGATGATCGACGGATCGCGCCGTTGTTCGGTAATGTGACGGTAGACGAACTCCGCCGCCTTGCGTTCGCTCGCCCGCGCCGTCTTCCACGTGCCGTCGTCCATCTTAAGGCGCATTCCTTCGATCCACACGCCGGCCGGCAGACGGAACGGTGCGATGAATTCCTGATCGCGGGGAGGCGACATCTTGTCCGTCAAATCCTGCTGGGCATGGACCTTCAGGAGATACAGTCCCTCTCCCTTCGAGTCGCAGGTCGCCGAGAAGAGCCGCGTCGTGGGCGGGCGCCCCATCGAACGCAATTGATTGCGGTTGCCGCGCCGCCCCTCGTTGGCGCCGAACAGGCCCGCCGCGAAGAAATTGCGGCTCCGATTCCAATCGAGTTGCTCCTTGGTGAGCTTCTTGTGGAGGATGCGCTGATTGAGTTCCTGCCGTAGCGCATCGGCCATGTAGAGGCCGTCGTAGACGCGGAAGGTCCGCCACGCCGAGAGGAACGGGATTTCCGCGCCCTCCGCGAAGTCGTTGGCGTTCTTGACGATACGTTCGGCCTGCCGCTGCGAGACGGGGAGTGGCGCCGGCGGCGCGTCGAAGTCCTCCTCCGTGTGCCATTTGACGAGCGCCTTCAGCCCGGCACGCTCGATCTCCACGTCCACCACGAACCCGGTCGGGATGACCAGGAAGCCGAGTACGGCGAGCACCAGCAGCCGCCCTTTCGAATAGGCCCCGCGAAGAACCTTCCACGAATTGTAGACGTCGGCCGTATAGTACCGGAAGAGCAGCGTCGGGGCGAGAATGAGGAACCCCATGCCCATCGCCAGAATCGCAACGATCGCGAGCGGCAGAAACGGAACGAACAAAAGGAAGAAATAAAGAACAAAAGGCGCCATCGACAATTTCAGGAACCAGAGCGCCAGCCCGGCGCGCGTCGGCTTCGTCGGCAGCAGCATCGCCACCGTCGTCACCCCCGAGAGAATCCACGGCAACGGATTCGCGAAGTCGGCCGGGAACGGAATGCGCTGATTGAGGGCGAGTCCCAGCCACGGGAGAAGGATTCCGAAAATGAGCGCCCCGACAATCCGTTTGGCATCCGCGTTCCGATTTCCCAGCCGGGTGCCGATCAAATGAAGGAGTCGGCAGAGACCGACAAACAAAACCAGCAGACCGACGACGACGCCGACGGCCATCAGATGGGCCAACACGGCCTCCGCCGTCTTCGAAGCTGTCCAATCACCCCGTCGCGACAAAGAGTGCGTGAAATTCAAGGCTTGAACAATCCCATAGACAACCAGCGGCCCGAAGACGACAAGACCCGCCGAGAGCGCGATATCCTCCCCTAGCCCCATCTTCCAATTCGCCGTCGCCAGCCGGGCCACGCCGGCGAAGATCGGCGGAACAATGCCGATGAAGTACGAGAGGAAGGCGGTCGGGCCGATGATCCAGGAATCGACCTTGCCCGTCGCTTTTCCGATGAGCGGACACGAAAAATAGGCGAAGACAACGAGGAAGAGCGCAAAGGCGAGCTGCGTGCCCACGCCGATGCGTTTCGGGCCGACCATCAACCGCAACGCCGCCGCCACGGGAATCGCCACGGCGGCGCCCAGCGCCACCAGCATCTGCGTGCCAAGCGGCTTATCCAACGCCTCGACCGTCAGCCAATAGATGTAGCCAAGCGCCCCGATCGCAAAAAACGGGAACACGATGTGCGTCAATACGAAAGTGAGCGGATGGGCAAACAGATTGACATCTTCAGTTTTTTCTTCCATCTTTTACCTCCCGAAAAGAATGATACCAAATGTACGCGAAAACAGGCAAGAAAAATGCGACACCCACGAGCAGATGGACGACGGGCGCCTGGTTTTTGGGGAAGACCGACTCCACCGGCACGAGGGCGATGACGCGAAGCGAGTTGACAACGAGCGCAAGGCCCCAGGCCTCGACTGCGGAAAGGACCACCCGGAGCCACCCGCACGGACGAAGGAGCCGCGCCGTGAGAAGAACCGCAAAAACGAGCGAAAAGAAATCAGTCGCGGCGCACGCACGCGTCACAGCCAGCGTCACGCCTCTTGCCGTAAAAGCAAGCGTGCCGGTTTCCAGCGGCACGCCATAGTAGAACGCGGCGACCTCCGCAGGAACCCGGCAGAACGATACAAGCACAACCGAATCCGGCAAAAAATCCAGAATCAATTTCGTCGTCAGGCAAACCGTAAAGAATATCGCCAACCGTTTCATCTTACCGCAGAAGTAGTACCCATCGTTCCATTTGACACACGCTTCCTTGTCGAAGGCGGCCGTGACTTCATTCTGACCCAGCGGCATCGAATCATTGGTTACGGTCACCGCCCCGATAGAGATTCGATAGCCGGCTTATCCAGGCTACGCGTTTCGGGATTGTAGTTGCAGCCGATCAGCCACACTGGACGCGAATCATCTTTGTAGGCGTCGGCATAACCACGCGATTTGATCTGCTCGAGCGCCTCTGCGGACGACTTCGCGTACTTGAACTCGAAGAGATAGACCCCGTTCGGCAACTCCAGGACCGCATCCGCCCGCCCAAGGTGGCTTTCATGCTCGCCCTTGATCTTCGCCCCGAGGAAGTGGCAGTAGAGTTGGAAGAACCGCTTCGCCTCCGCCTCGCTCGCGAGCTTCCACTCGTGCGGGATGCGCGCGAAACAGGCAACGAGCGACTTCTCCAGGACGAAGTCCATGCCGTTCGCCAGCAGCTCCTCCCGCGTCATGTCGGCGTCGGCGACGAAGTCGTCACATTTGTTGCCGAGCAGGTTGGCGATCGTTCCGTTCAAGACGGAATCCATCACCTCCTTGTTGGGCACGCGAAGAACGATCATTCCGCTGGACGTCACCGTGTCAATCGTCAAATAGCCCGTCTGATAGAGCAGCGACACCAGACTCACCGTCGGCTGGTCGGACGAATCAAGCCGCGAGCGCACCACGCGCACACCGTTCCAGTCGGTGATCAGATCCTTCGACTCGCGGATCTCCCGCACCGCCGCCGAGGCAAGCCCTGTCGACTCCCAGTAGTTCTCCAAAGAATGGTTGACGAGGGCCTTACCGAACGAAACGGGATTGCAGACCCGAATTTCACTCAAATGCGAGAACCGGTACGAGTCGTACCAGTCGAGAAGCTGCTTGAACATCGCCTCGTAAGTGATGCCCTTCTTGTCCGCGAACGCCTGGATGTGCTCATGGAAGTTCGTCTCGATCTCCTCCGGCGTGTAGCCGCAGAGTCGCGCCGCACGAGAGTCCATCGTCAGGTCCGTCGGATTGTTGAGGCACGAGAAGAGCGAAATCTTGGTGAAGCGCGTCACGCCGGTCGCCATCAG
>JAZUGW010000129.1:0-5141 GCA_045641465.1 Kiritimatiellia bacterium
ACATTCAGGGATTACGCCGATTTGAACCGTCGTTATTTTCAGTTGACGGATGTCGTAGTGTTCAATGAAGATATCGTTGAACTTGATATTTTGCCCAAGGCTTTTGTCGCGAAGATTGGCGATTGGCTGGAAATGGAAGCGTTCCACGATTGTGAACTTCTTGAACAGGATGTACCTCTTGAGCGCATTGTCTCGGTGACTCTTCCCCAAAAGGAGGCGTTGGTGGTCGCCGCAGTTGGACGCTCGCTGGAATCGGTCAATGCGAGTGGCGGAACCAAAGCTGTCTTGAAGTCGGAGCGCTATACACGGTTTTCAACAATGCTCCATCAGAAGTTTCCGGTTGAAACCATCAAGAAACTCTTGTCAATGGTTGAGGATCGGGCTAATGATGCTGAAGTACAGAAACTTGTGACTGACAATGCCGATGTGCCAACAATATTCGAGTATATTGTTGGGCTGGCATGGTATTATGTAAGCGGTGAGAAAGGCGATGTACTTGAATACATGAATCTTTCACTTGGCCCAGACTTTCTTCCGAAGACTCATGCTGGTGGCGGAGAGGCGGACATTGTATGGCAATATTCAGCCAACCCTCCGCACTACGACAGACATGCACTTCTTTTGGAGGTAACACTTGCGGAACGGGATTCGCAACGGCGAATGGAGATGGAGCCGGTTTCTCGTCACATGGGTAATTACATGTTAGCGCATCCGACGGAACGTCACTCTTACTGTACGTTCGCGACGACTAACCTTGATTTGAATGTCATCTCCGACTATCGTGGTAAAAAGCACCAGACATTCTACGATCCATCGGACCGTAGGCGGCACATTGATGGGATGAAAATTATGCCGATTGATACGAAGATGCTGAGACGAATGCTTGAACGTCGGCTAGAGTATTCAACGGTCTACAAGATGTTTGACGACCACTTCAACCGTGAGGGAGATCCGGCGTCATGGCACGATGAATTGAGGGCCGCGATAGATAATGGATGAAGGAGGATTTGCTCGTAAATGTTCAGTTGATTTGTTGTTAAGAAGTGGCGTGTTTACTGGGACGTTGTGGAATCTCATCAATGATGCGAATGTGTTCAGGTTTTCGGTCGTGGGTGATTGCGGCAATTGTCATTCTCGTCTGGGGAATGACATTTGTCAATACGCGGGCGTTGCTTGAGGATTTCTCGGCGTTGGAGATTCTGGTCGGAAGGTTTGCGCTCGCGTGGGTGGCATTGTGGGGGTGGGAACGGATGGGCGCGGCGCGGTCTGTTTCTGCGCCCCGCTGTCGGGGATGGCGGGACGAGGGGCTGTTCGCCGCGATGGGATTTTTCGGGGTTGTGTTCTACCAGTTTCTTGAGAACTGCGCGATCTACTACACGAATGCCTCCAATGTCGCGATCTTCATGTCGTTCGGGCCGATTGTGACCGCAGTGCTTGCGCGGATGTTCATGAAGGACCGGTCGCTCTCTCCGGCGCTTCTATGTGGTTCTCTGATCGCCGTCGTCGGTGTGGCGTTGGTGAGCATGAACGGGGTATTCGACCTCCATCTGCGTCCGCTCGGAGATCTGATGGCGCTTGGGGCGATGGTGTCGTGGGGTTTCTATTCGATCTTGATCGACAAGGCGAACGGGAAGGGCTATCCGCCGGGATTCGTCATCTGCAAGGCGTTCGGCTGGTCGTTTCTGATGATGCTGCCGCTTTGCGCGTGGGGTGTGACGGATTCCGGCTATTGCGCACTCGACGGATCGTTTTCCGTGACGCTGGACTGGTCTGCGAATGTCGAGCGGTTCTCCAATGGGCTCAATTGGCTGAATCTCGGATTCCTCGGTTTGTTCGCGTCCGCCGCTTGCTTTGCGATGTGGAACCAGGTCTGCAAGGGACTCGGAGTGGTCCGCGCGAGTGTCGGGCTTTACCTCACGCCTCTTGTGGGTGTCGTCTTTGCCACTGTTTTCCTGGGGGAACGCCAGACTCTGATGTCATCGTCTGGCGGTATCGCTATCGTCGTCGGTGTTGTGCTTGCAAATTGGAGGAGGTGGAAATGAGAGGATTTGCCATTTTGATATCGGTATTGGCCGTGGCGTTTTTAAGTTTTAACGCGTCTGCTGTAACGAACGCCGTCCCCGGGGGTGTGTCGGTCTGCTCGACGACAAACACGCCGGTGGTAATCCGCCCTCGTCGGCAGTGCGAGGCCGTAACCAAGTCCGGCAGCCGCTGCAGGCGAAACGCCGTACCAGGCGCGAAGCTTTGCCGTCAGCACCAGAAAATTTCAAACCGCCAGAGTGAAGTGCGGGTGCGGGACGTTCCCGTTCCGCACAAGTGAACGGAAATTTAGTATAATATCAAGTGATTCTGTAAGGAATGTTGTCTGATGATAGAGAATCTCCAGTCGATTTGCATCAATGCGGCCTACGCCTGCGCGGTGGGCGTAGGTGTGGCTGTTGTTACCTACGGCGCTGCGCGAGGAATGAAGTCCCTTTCGGGCGGCGTGAAGTGCGTTACAGCAGTGTCGCTAGTCGGCTCTCTCATCTTTGGCGGTATGGTTGTGACGGGCGTTCACATTGCGGCCGCGAAGACGAACGATACGCAGCAAGTCGGCGGAGACCTTTCAAACACGAACGATGTCGGGCAAGTGGAGGGTGGAACCAACGTTCTCATGGGCGTACAGGGTAGGGCGCGCTCTCCGAGCGCACCGCAAGGGGAGGCAAACGGGGAATCCAATGGACAAGCATTGCGGCGCGTCCGGGGAACGCGCCCTACCGGGATGGCCCCCATCACAGACGGCGACATCGCCCGCCGCTGGCGCGTCGTCTCGGTCTCGTCTAATTCCGTTGACGCATCGGTCTTTGCATTCGAACATTCGAACAATCAGACAATCGAACAATCTCCCGTCGTCTGGGAGGCCGCCCAGCGGCGCGGCGCGGTCTTCGGTGCGTGGCATATTCCGCTTGAGGGCTGGCGATTCCCGTTCGACGACTACGGATGGTCGAACGCCTTCCTGCGGTGCGAGGGCGTCTTGCGCGATTCGTTCCGCGACGCTTCCGATCAGATCCGCTTCCTTTCTCCGTTCGCCCTCTGTCCCGCCGCGCATTGGTCGCGCTACGGTCTCGCGGCAAGTCGCGCCTGGTGTGCGACGAACGAATTCGGCGGTCTGACCGTCGCCGTCGAGAACGGGGCGCTCGGGAACGATCCCGCGAAGATCGCGAGCGCACGGGTTGACCTTGCCCCTTCGCTCGGCGAGATCCGGCTCCGCTACGATCTTTCGCGAATCGGCGAGACGGCCTTCGATGTCGGTCCGACGGTGAACGGCACGAACACGTTCGTGACGGTCGGCTCGAACACGAGCGAGGTCGTGTTCCGGCGGGTCCATCCCGAGGACTGGGACTACGACGGGCTGCCGAACGACCTCGATCCGGATCCGCGCGTGCCCGATGTCGGCGCGGGCTGGAACCAGAGCGACGCCTGGGCCGTGCTGGCCTTCCCGAGCAACGCGGCGGAGATCGCTGCCCTCGGCTACCCGGCCTGGGCCACCAACAGGCCCGCCGAGACGAACCGCCGCCTCGTCGGCTTCACCGTCGCCTCAACGGACGGCGACTGGCCCGTTCGCCTCGTGGTCGGTGGCGTGCCGGTGCTGTGCGACGGAAAAGAAGAGCTGAAGTTCGTCCTCGACTGCGGTGCGCGGTATCCGGTCTCATGCGAGAGGGGCCGGATCGACATGTTCGTCCTATATGGCACGAACGATGCCGAAACGGTCGTCTCGTGCCTTCAGCCGTCCGGCGCGTTCTACCCGCATGACGACTGCGTGGGCGACGTCACCGTCCACCTCGACGCGTCGGACAGGGGATGGGTCTGCCGTCTGCCCGATGTCGACATTTCGCTCGACGGCCGCGAGGTCGGCGACTTCGGCCGGGACGACGGCGCGGGCGGCATCTTCGGACATTTCACGTCGGGCTCGACGCACGCGCTCATGGGCGAACTGCGTCCGTGCCACACGAACGCCTTCATCGACTGCGAATGGTCGGGCGGACCCGGCTTCACCTTCGCGACTTCGCATTCGCTCGCGACGGAGGTCACGTGGACGGCGGTCGATGCCGTCGCCTGGGCGACGAACTTCATTTCGCTCGTCACGTACTACGAGGGCGGCTATTCGCTCACGAACGTCGTGAGGGCCTGCGTGGGTTCCGAACACGTGCCGCCGACGGGATTTTCCATTTCCTGCCAGGAAGTCCTCTTCCTCAACGACGACCGTCGGCCCGAACGCGTCTATCCCGTCAACGTGACGCTGGAGGGCACGAACGGCCTGAGCGGAACGGTGACGCTTGAAACGGGCGGGGCCGGCTCGAAGCTGTCGTTCGATCCATCCATGGACGCGCCGACGAACCGGCTGGAGTTCGCGATGGGCGTCGAGGAGGGCGACTGGTTCACGAGTGGCAGGACGGTCTACCTCTCCTGCGGCGACATCGGGGAGGGACGCATCGATGCCGCGATCGCGTTCACGAACGGCACCTCGTGCGCGACCTCGATGACGTTCCGGGTCATAGAGCCGCTGCGGAAGCTGGTGACGTCGGATATGGACAAAGGACGTGTCGTCAATCCGTCCCGGCTCGTATGGGGGACGAATGCTGTCTTGAAGGTTGACATGCGTGGGGAGCTTGACAGGACGAATGTCGTGTGGCGAGTTGTAGAGGGACCTGGTCGTGTTTTTAATGATAATGGTTTTACGACAGAAATAGAGGCGACAGCTTCAAGTGGGAGGGTTGTTGTTGAAGCGAGGTTCAATCAGGATGAAACGCAACCTCACTTTGAATTGCCTATTGTTAAACCACGAATTGTTCCTCTGAGGATAGGAATTGTGTCGCCACCCGCGAAGGAGTCAAGAGCGGCGTGGACGATTGAGGATATTCGAAAAAGTATCGACGATATAAACGACGTATTTTCTCAAATCGGCGTGACGTTCCAGGTGGCTGGTCTTACTAACATTACCGATAGAACACAAGCATGGAACCTCGTTAAATATCAGACAGAAGGGATCCCGGGGACAGAGGATTCCTGGGAAGATGAAACAGAAGACTATTCATTTCTTCAGTCTGTCAACACGGAACGAGACACCATTCGAAAGGGAGGAAATGCAATTGAGATATTTT
>JAZUGW010000130.1:0-2869 GCA_045641465.1 Kiritimatiellia bacterium
TTTCACACATCCCCTCATTCGACCATCAGCCCCCTTCATTCATGCGACATGCTCTTCCGCAGAATGTCCGCGTCGATCTGCCGGGCAATCGCCTCGGCAGAAATCGAATTCGTTGGCGTCAACACACGAACAAACAAATTATTACGGACAAAAAGGACTCCACTTGCAATACTATATCCACGATCTCCGATGTCATTGGTACTTGAACTATAATCTCGTGTCGTTTGCATCAATTCAAAATGCCCCAGCAAGACCCTGTGAGCCGAAAGGACATCCTGGCAGGCAATTTCTTCGACATTAAGAAGACTATCCTCCGTGGACTTCTCGTAGATGAACAGCCGACTCCCAGACTCTCTCTTGTTCAATACGGCATTAACATTCAAGCCATTGGTAGGAAGCGACAGAAGCGAGAAATCTGTCGCTGCAACATTTTGAGCATACCTCATCTTCGTCTTCCCTCCCCAGCTCGAAAAGCAGAACTTCTTTGCTATTTGACGACCCCGTAAAGAAGCAGCACTTTCTACATTTGGACCGCCTCGATTCAAAAGCCCCAACTGTTCGGCTCGCCGTATTCTGCGTGCTTTCGATTTTTCCACCATCATTTTTTCCACAGCACCCAGAAAAGAGTCTGTAACTTGTCGCCCCCAATCCGAATTGACAGCAACACACCAGGCACCAGCCAAAATGACAGCCAATATGGCAAAGTATAATTTCATCTTATCGGAGCCCTTTTCTTGCTTCCCGGAATAGACAAACAGCTTTCATAACCCGACAAAGACGGGGGAGTAAGCCTCTCACGATAAACAAACGGCATCCCTGCACCACCATCACTGAAGACAATTCCAATCGGTAATTCAGGCGTACCGGGCTCTATGGCCGGATCTGAGTTCCCATTATATCGAAGACATGCATCATATACTAAATCACTATCTGACGCCGTTCCACTCCAAGCAACTTCATGGTAGGAAAAACTCCATCCCCAATCAGGCGGCAGCCAAAGGCCCCTACCTATTGCACAGTATTTTCTTGTCGCAAAATCAACACCCATAATGGACGAATACAAGCCACAACCTAAAAGGTTCGAAAAGGACACGACCAATGCCGCGCAATCAGTACAATTCACTTCTCCCCCCAAAGCGAAATCTCCATTTAAACGGTGAATTGCCTCTGTTAAATCTAGCACACGAGAAGCCCCGTTCTCCACAAAAACGACATAATGACTTGCTCCATCTACTACATCATACCTAAACCTTGCCGATATATTGATTGCGGTCGTAATCATCGCGGCGACCCCATCCTGCGTCGTCTCTCCTTCCGCCTGAGTGCAGGCCCACTCAAGTGCGTTCGTCCAGGCCATGCATTTTTCGATATCAGGCCTATCCGAAACAGGAACGGTCGACCACGGCTCCACCGGATCCGCGAGGATCGTGTAGACGCGGTGCGGGCCTGTCGTTCCAATGGGCGACGGGACAAAACCCTGGCCGTCGATGCCGCAGAGATGCCAGTCGAAGGACGCCTCGCTTCGGCGCACCTTCGTCTCGACGGGCTGACCACCATACGCGAGCGTCGCCCATCCGGACACGCCGTCCGCAAAATGCACTTCCGAGTCGGTGAATCCGTGGAGTGGCGAGCCCGCGACCGTCTGAAGCGCGCAGAAGCGGGCCGAGACCGTGATCGCCGGCGTCATGGAGAGGCGTACCTGGATACGGGGGAGGACGCCCCCCTTGTAGCAGACGGGGAAGTTCACCCGGCCGCCGTCCGCCCACTCGCCCGTCTCGTAGTCGAACCCCTTTTCTTCATGGTTCGAGCGGATGTTGAGCGCGTCCCTCGACGAGTCGTACTCGTTCGTATTGAAGCGGACGCCTTCGACCTGGAACCGGCAGACCGCGAACTCCGCCGACGAATGAAGGTTTTCAAATCTCGGGTGCCGTGCCGTGACCGTGTACAGGGCCGCGTCCGCGCCGGCCGAAACGTAGACGCGCGACACGCCCTGCAGCGACGTTGCGCCCTCCCCGCCCGCCGGCGACGCATAGAGCCGCGGCCCGCCGGGCGTAACGGGCTCGATCGTCCAGTCGGCAAGCGAATCCGAGTCTGCGGAGAGCGAAAACGAGGTGCGGAAGGCGAATCCGCAGGGGACGCAGGTACGGGCGGGTTCGACCTGCGTCTTCGCGGTACGGACGACAAAGGTCTTCCCGACAGTATTGTCGTACGCGCTAAAGGAGTCATCGCAGATGCCGAGCAGACCGTCGAGATTGTACACGACAACGCCCTGCGCGAGATCCTCGAACGAGATACCGTCCGATGTCTGGACGCCGCCTTGCGGGAGGACGGGCGTCATGGGCCAGCCGCAGACCCGGGCGGTCCAGTCGTAGTCGGGCTGTTCCTGCGAAGAGCCGAGGTGCTCGAGCCGTCCGACGAACGTGCGCCCCCGTTCGAGGCGGAGCGTACGGCTCGCGACCTCGCCGCTTTCCGAGCAGGCCACCACATGGCGCCGTCCGTCCGGGGCGGCATCCTCGAGCACCAGCTTCCAGCGCTCCGAATGGCTTCCGCTGGGGTCGCCCACAGACACCTGCACAGTCGCATAGTCCGAGAGAGGCATTCCATACCCCCAGTCGATCCACTCAAGGTCGTCGACGGCGTCGTCGAACGAGTAGCGGTCGAACGGGAGGGTCCCGAGCGCGTATTCCATCCAGTTCGACAGGCCGTCCTCGTCGGGGTCGCCAGCCGGCCCGTCAGCGCCTTCGGCGGAATTCGGCAGCAGGCCGCCGCCCAGCTCCCATCCGTCTGGCATCCCGTCGCCGTCCGTGTCGGCGTCGCACGGGTCCGTCCCCGTGCCGAGGTGGTAGACGAACGAGAGCCCCGCGCACAC
>JAZUGW010000131.1:0-27316 GCA_045641465.1 Kiritimatiellia bacterium
ATTCTTGATCTCGTCGATTTCATCCTGCGTGAGACCCGTCGCTGCATCGCTCGGAACGTAGCGCTCGCCCGTCATCGGATCGTAGAAGAAGTCCTGCATCGAGTCGTAGTAGTACATCCGCCATGTCAGAGGATCGTAGTAGCAGGACATCCCGTCATAGTAGAGGCTGACCGTCGCATCGAAATAATACCCTTTCGAGGGATCATAGTACATGCCGTACATGTCGTCGTAGACCATGTTCGCCAGGTTGAAGCCCTTCCCGTTTCCAGTACCCGAGGACGACTTCGAAGTCCAGGCTTCTCCTGTCATGTAATTGATGTAGCGATTCGACATCGAATCGTACCAATAGGAATCCCATGTCTGCGGATCGTAGTAGGTCATGCCGTCGTAGTACAAGCCCGCCTTGTCGTCGTAATAGTACCCCTTCGACCAGTCGTAGTACATCTGGTACATGTCGTCCCAGTACATGTTCGACATGTCAACGCCGTTGGAACCGGTCCCGGACGAAGACGTTTTGGGCGCCCAGACTTCACCCGTCCTCGAATTGACGTACTGATTCCACATCATGTCATACCAATAGGTGTCGCCTGTCTGGAGATCGAAATAGCTCATGCCGTCGTAATAGAGTCCCGTCGTATCATCGTACCAGCGATAGTTGTAGGGATCGTAATACATGCCGTACATCGAATCAAAATACATGTTCGACAGGTCGACGCCGTCCGAACCGCCCGTTGACGACGACGATTTAGGCGTCCAGACTTCTCCCGTCATCGAATTGACATAGCTGTTCGACATGCCGTCGTACCAATAGCCGTCTCCGGTTGCCGGATCGTAGTAGGACATGCCGTCGTAGTAGAGCCCCACCGTGTCATCATACCAGCGACCTGTGTTCGAATCGTAGTACATGCGGTACATGTCGTCCCAGGACATCTTCGAAACGTCAACAGCCCCTGTCTGCCGAGAGGTGGCTTCTGTCGGCGTCAGGTAGGAATCGCCCGTTTCAATGTCGTAGTACAGATAGGTACAGGGATCGTAAAAGAAGACGATATCCGTACGTTCATCGTAATAATAGCAATGTCCATCCGTCCAGCATCCCGACATCATGTCGTTGTACATTCGATCACGAGACGTCAGGTCGATCTGGTTGACCGGCACGTCGACAGGAGGTGTCGCTGGAGACCAGGCCATGGGATCCGACAGCCAATAGGGGATATAGCGCATTCCCCAATAGTCATCAACATAGAATCCCGTTGTCGTATCATAACGATAGTAATTTCCAGTGTATCCGTCATAATACAGCCCCGTCATCGGATCGTAGGAGTTGCCGGATTCCACCTCATAGTAGTAACTCATCCAACCATTGTAGACAAAGTGATGTGTCGTGTCGGCATCATAATAGAGGTGGGAACCGTCCATCGTGGCATCAACGCAACAATAGAGCCCCATCGACGAGTCGAACCAATAATAATGCCCATCCAGGTCGCAGAAGTAGTAACCCGTTGCGTCGTCTAAATGGAGGTGTCCGGCCGCATCCGGCGTGATGGAGCCTGTATCGGGATCGCGGTACTCGCCCGTCTCCCTGTCATAGTAACGATTCTGAAGCGGGTCGAAGAACAGACCGACTTCCTCGTCGTAGTAGAGCCCCAGTTCCGGATCGTAGTATTTCCCGTCCTCCGTGCAGAACATCTCCTTCTGCTGGTCGTAGGTCAAGTAGAGCCCGAGGCCACGGTCGTAGTACTTGCCGTCGTGCATCGGATCATAGAACATCTGCAGCTGCGAATCCCAATAAAGGGAGAGACCGCTTTCCATGTCCGAATACGCCCCACTGATTGAGTCGTAGGACATTTTCTTCTTGGCGTCGAAGTAGTGACCGGAAAGCGGATCGTAGTACATGCCACTCATGCAGTCTTCGTAGTATTCACCCTGCAGCGCCTGGTCTCGGTATTGACCAGTCTTCGGATCGTAGAAGAGCGAGGTCACGGGATCGAAGTAGAGACCAAGCGAGGGATAGTAGAATCGCCCCGTTGCCGAGTCGTATGTCACCGATGTCTGCGCATCGGTGAAGACTGTTGCCAGGTCTTCCGGCTTCTCGATGACACGTGCCAACCGCACGGACTCCTCACTTGCGACAAGAACTGTCGCACCGACTAGTAAGGCCGCCGCTGTTACGGCAAGCCGAGAGATACTCCTCATGTAGCACACCTTCACTTTCCGTCGGAAGAAAATAGTCCAACACCCGCCGAACTACTCAACCAACTAGGTTTACACTCTGGGTTCACGGCGGAATTTTAAAATTTAGAAAACACAATGTCAAGGAAAAAATTAAAATTTTTTCAGAGGAGTATAGACACCCCTTCATTTCAGAGCAATTTGTCTCACAAAGTAGATAGACAGGAAAAACGAATGGGAGACATTCTCAATTTTGAGAAAAATTTTGCCTTCGACTCGGGGAGTTGGTATAATAGTGGGTAGTTTAAATGATGAGGAAACAAATGAATTCAAATCTTCGCGATTGCTCAAATCACATTGTTCGCAGCTTTATCTGCGGCCTTCTTTTTGTCCTTGCCGGACTCTGCTCGGGCGCTGAACCGCTTGGGGGGTCTTCTGCCGCCTGGCAGGCTGTCTCGAATGGAGCTCCTGTGCGCGTCGCCGTCTTCGTCGGTACGGGCGCCCGCAACCAGGGTGCCTACTACCATTTGATGATGGCCACTTACGCGAACGGCGTCAAGGGCTTCCCCGTCGACAGCAAGATGATTCGCGCCGGCGCGCTCGACCAGGCCGATCTTCTCGTCATGCCGGGTGGACGCTCTCCGCTGATCGCCAAAACGCTCGGACCTGCCGGTGCCAAGAAGATCAAGGAATTCCTCCGGCGCGGCGGCAGCTACATCGGCACCTGCGCGGGGTGCGTCCTTCTGTCGGAAAGCACGAAGTCCCACCCCAACATGCTGGAAATCCTTCCTTACAAGAGCATCTTCGCCCGCGGACATGCCGAACTCGCCATCGCCTTCAACGAGGACGCCAAGAGACTTCTCGGCATCAAACCCGCCACGGAACGCATCCGCTACGCCGGTGGCCCCGTTTTCGTGCCCGCCAAGCCCGTGCCCGAGGCGTCTTTCACGGTGATCGGACGCTACAACAGCAACATCGATGTCTACGCCAAGGGCGAACGCGAATCGATGGTCGGCAAGGCGGCTGTCTTCGCCGGTACCTACGGCAAAGGACGCGTCTTCGTGTGCAGCGTGCATCCGGAATCCTCCCCCGCCACGCGCCACTTTCTTCAATCCGCCTTCCGCTATGTGACGTATGGACGCGAGCTCACGTTCAACTTCCCGCGCCACAAGGTCGACCAGCTCAATGTGGGCATCCAGACGGACAACTCGTTCGGCGTCGCCACCGCGCGCTTCGTGATGGACGCCCTTCGCGCGAACGAATTCGACGTCGAAGGCATCAACGCCGAAGCGATCGGCAACGGCGCCCTGCACCGCCTCGACGCGCTGCTCGTTCCCGATGCACTGGCCTTCAACAAGGAGAGCGGGTGCTTCACCTCCGTCAGTCGTCCGCGCGTCAGGGACTTCCTCGCCCGCGGTGGACGCCTCATCTGCTGGGGTGCCGCAACCAAGCACTGTCCCAAGGCTTTCGGACCCGATGTCGCTGTCGTGGACAGTTCCGCCGCCGCTTTGGACAAGCTCCGTGCCTTCGCCGCCGAACCCCTGCCCCCGACAAAGAAAATCGCGGTCAAGAAGGTCGCCAATCCCGTTCGTACGGTCATCTATACGGACACCGCCGGTTCGAACTATCTTCTCGCCGGCACGTTGCTTCTCTCGCCCTACTACGACGTGACCTTCGCCACCGGCAAGGAAATCGCCGACGGCGCCCTTCACGGCAAGGACCTTCTCCTTCAGCCCGGGGGCGGTTGCCATCGCCAGTATCTGACGCTGGGTGAAAAAGGCGCCGCCGCCATCACGAACTTCGTCTATCAGGGCGGCAAGTACTACGGCGTCTGCGCGGGTGCCTTCATGGCGAGCCAGCAGCTCGCACCCGACCGTCCGCGTCTCGGCCTCGTGCCCTGGAAGAACGATGCCGACGAACCCTATCGGGGCACAGCGGAAATGCCGATGAACATCACGCCTGAAGGCCGCGCGATCTTCGGTCCTGCCAAACAGCGCAAGGTCCAGTACTACGGCGGCCCGGTGCTGATTCCCGGCACGCCCGTCCCGGACTCGGACATCCAGGTATTCGCCACCTACGACGCCTACACGATCAGCACGTTCAATCCGAAGAAGCCCCTTCCGATGCGCGGAAAGGCCGCCTTCGTGGGTGGACGCGTCGGCAAGGGAAAGGTCTTCGTCTCGTGTCCGCACCCGGAATTCCACGAGCACTCATACGACCTCGCCTGTTCGGGCTTCGGCTTTTTGACGGGATACAAGCCCGAGATCTTCCCGAACGACCGCGTGCGCGGCGCATTGGAAGTCGGCGTGAAGTTCAGTGTCGGCAGCGGTGAACAGACCAAATGCTTCTTCACGGAATTGATGACCGACACGCGGCTTCATGTCACAACGGGCATTGGCTCCGCCTCGGCCGTACGCCATCTCGACGCGATCGTCCTCCTGCATCCCGAGGAGAATGACAACCTGTTCATCGTGAAGCGGTTTGCCCAGCAAGGCGGTGCCGTCTACGTCCTCGCGACGACAGAAGCCGAACGTGCGCGCGCAAAGATAATTCCGTCTGTTAAGATCGTCACCTCGTCGGGCGAACTTCTCACAGCCCTTCTCGCCTACCGCGAGGCCGGGTTGAAGGCGACGCGTCAGGCCAAGTAACGCGCCAGGATCGCGGCGGGTTCGCCCGCCGCGACGATGCGACCGCGTTCCAGCCACACGACGCGGGTGAAGAAGTCGGGCGGCAGCGGAAACTCGTGAACGGACATCACAAGCGTGCGTCCACTCTGCCGCAGGAGATCGTAGAATGCCCGTCGCGTCGCCGTGTCGAGATGCGCGGTCGGTTCGTCCAGAAGAAGGACGGTGGCCCCGGTCGCCAACGCGAGCGCAAGCGCCATGCGGCGTCGTTCGCCGCTGGACAGGGCGTCCATCCGGCGTGCGGCAAAAGCGGTGCCCCCGACCGCCGCAAGCGCCGCATCGACAGCGGCCTGATCACCTGCGGCTGGACGACGCCACGCGCTCAAGTGCGGGGTACGTCCCAGCATGACGTAGTCTCGGCACGCGAGCGCAAGTTCCACGGGATCGTCAGGCGGTACAAATGCGGCCTGCGGGGTGCCATCCGCCTGCGGATGCGCTGCTGCGGCAAGGGCCTTCAACAGCGTCGACTTACCGGCTCCGTTGGCACCGATGAGCGCCACACGCTCGCCTTCGGACAACGCGAACGACACGTCATCCAAAGCCGCACAGGCCCTTCCGGGATAGACCACGGTACGATGTGAGAGCGTTAGCATTTCGAGGGACGTGTCAGCAAATACAAAAAGAACGGCGCACCCGTGAGCGCACAGACAACGCCCACCGGCAACGATCCGGGGAAAAGTCTCGCCACACCTTCGGCTATGACGAGGAAAAGCGCCCCGCCCACCGCACTCAGCGGCAGATAGAGGCGATGGTTCAGTCCGAACAGGCGCCGGACGACATGCGGCACGATCAGGCCGAGAAATCCGACGGCTCCCGCGAGGGAGACACTTGACGCCGTGGCGATCGAGGTCGCCAACAGGACCACGAGCTGGGTTCGCCGCACGTTCACGCCCAGCGTGCGTGCCACATCCTCCCCGAGCACGAGCGCATTCAACGCACGGTTCCGCGCATAGATCAGAACAAACGCCACAATCGACGCGAGAGCCGCCCAGGGAACAGCCTGCGGTGACGCCTGATGCAAGTCGCCCCACACCCACTTGTAGGCGGCTGCGGATTGCTCGGGCGTCGCATACGCGAGCGTCAGCATTTGAAGCGAACAGGTGAATGAACCAGCGACAAATCCGGCGACGATGACCGTGCCCCCCGAAAGCCCTTCGCGTCCCGAACGGCGCGCCGCCAGAAGCGAAACGAGACAGACGAGCGCTAGCGACAGACACGCCCCGGCGAATGACGCCAAGGGGACAATCAGCGAACTCACGGCGGACCAGCCGAAGAGGAAAGCCAGCGCCACGCCAAAAGACGATCCGCCGACGATCCCCAGAATATAGGGTTCCGCCAGCGGATTTCGCAAGACGCTTTGAAGCGTGGCGCCCGCTGTTGCCAGCGAGGCACCGACGATCAAAGCCGAAATGAGCGTCACGCTCGTCACTTCACGGGTCCGAAGAGGTTGCCAAAGCGCTTAAGGTTCAAGGCTTCGACGAAGGACGCGATCTTCGTCACCGTCGAACACGGATCGATCGAAGCGTCCATGCAGTCGCCCTCCAACGCGAGCAACGGCACGCCCATTTCTTCAAGCGCCGTACGCAGATGCTTCGAGAACGGACGATCCGCCAGACTGCAACGTCCAAAGCCATGCGTGTAAAGCACGCATCCGGTGAACTTGCCGGCGGGAATCGCCTTCTTCACATACTCGATACGCAGCGCTGGATCCAGGAAGCCCGTCGTCAGCAGCTTGTCGGCCAACGACCGCAGCGGGTCCTTCGGATCCAGCGGCTTCCAGCCAATGAAGTTCGTCTCTTCGAAGATGATCGGCGCATTGCAGCGGTCTTCGATGAAATCGAGATGGCGCGTATCGTAGAACGGCGGCAGATGCATCCACAGCAGACGATGCGTATCGTCGATGGAGTAGCGCTTTTCCGCCCACTCCTTCTTCTGAAGCAGTTCTTCATAGTACTGCTGCTGGATCTCGACGAATTCCTGCGTGCCCCACCACTGCGAGAAGACGACCGCATTGTAGATGGCTTCACTGCCGCGCACGAGCGGCGGCGACGACCAACGGAGTTCGTTGCATTTGCGTCCGAAATCGGCCGCCTGATTCGAAAGCTCGATCGCCTCTTCCAGGCGTCCCATATCCAGCTTGCGGCCAAAGCTCTTCTCCATCAGGTAGATCGCTTCGGCCAGACCGTCGGCGATCACCTCGACCGCATTCGGCGTCTGCTTGTTGATCGGCGTATGCAGCGAGAAGAGCCGATCGGGAATCTCGTACTCTCCCACGAGATCTTCGAAAATGCGCTCCGCCTGCTGGCAAGGCTGGCTCGTCGAGACGACGAAGTCGGGCTTTTCCATGGGCATGCCTTCCAATACACGCAGGAAGGAACATGTCTGCTGGTCGAACCCCTTCTGTGCGGCATGGCCCAACGCTTCCTTGATACGCTGCGGACGACGCGCGAAGAGCGCGGCGTACGTCTCAAGCGTACGGATGCGGCAGCCAAAGGCGTTCAGGATTTCCGACGGGAAGAACAGGTTGCGCCACACGAGCGGCTTCGATTTGTCGCGCGAGAAGAAATCGTGCTTCGTACAAGCCGTACGCATCATCATCGACTTCGGCCGCGTGGGTTCGTACTGGATCTTGTCCAGCACCAGCTTGCCCTTGAGCGTCACAAACTGGCGCGCCAGACAGGCCGCACCCAACGCGCCCATCACCTGATGGTACTTCGGAATGACGATCTCGCTGCCGGTGAGCTCGCGCAGGTAGTGCGCTACGGCGCCGTTGGACGCCACGCCACCCTGGAAGAGGATGCGATGGCCCGGACGATGCAACAGCAACTGGCCCACGCTGTTGAGGATCGTGCGTGCCTGCGCCTTGCAGGCACCCGCGAGCAGATCGCCCAGGGGAATGCGGTTCTTGAACTTGTTGATCGACGTCGCGGAAAGAACCGCGCACACCGAGCTGAATTCCGTGTCGGAATCGTAGTTGACCTTTTCCGCGACTTCCTCGACCGGCACCCCGAGCTTGGCCGCAACGCTGTCGAGGTAGCTACCCGTACCCGCCGCGCACACACCGCTCATCATCGACGTCCAGAGCTGCATGTCGGGGTTGTAGACCATGCACTTGGAGTCCTGACCGCCGCAGTCGATGATCGCATCGACATCGGGGTAGAAGTGCTTGGCGCCCGCCACATGGGCCGAAACCTCGCTCACCTGGAAATCAAACGGAATGAACCGTTTCGTGTCGTCCACGATCTGGCTGCCCGTCACCACAACGGCCGCCATGTCGGCATAGGTCAGCCCCTTCTCCTCAAGGAACGTATCCGTCGTCTTGCGTACCGCGCCCATATTGCAGCGACCGCATCCGCTGCATTGCCCCGTACAGGCAAGTCGCCCCGAATCTACTGGCTGTGTACGCTGGTACGTCGATTCCAACACCTCGCCGTCCTCGGAAAGGACGACGGCTTTGTAGGTCGTTGAACCAATGTCTATGCCTAGAAACTTTTTTGCCATGACTACTCTGTCTGATGCCTACGCACCTAGTGACTACTGATTGAAAAAGTAAGCAGTATTGTATCATCTATTGCGCGCAATCGCAAGTAATTTGTGATATACTATGCGTCATGAACAAGAAGATAACGCAAGCGGATGTTTCAATTAAAGCCGTCGTCGTCCTTAGCGGCGGACAGGACAGCGCCACCTGTCTGGCCCTAGCCTGCCGTAAATTCGGCCCTTCCCACGTGGCGGCCATTACGTTTACGTATGGCCAGCGGCACGCCCTTGAAGTCAAGTATGCCCGCCATTTGGCCGAGGACATCTTCACCATCGGCACCTGGCTGCAAGTCCCTCTCGATTTCTACGAGAATATCACCGAGAATGCGCTGATGAACCCCGATCAGAAGATCACACGGGTCGCCGGCGCGAAATGTCCCAACACCGTCGTCGAAGGACGCAACGCCCTTTTCCTTCAGATCGCCGCCGTCTGGGCCAAACGACTCGGCGCCACCGAAATCTACACCGGCGTCTCCGAAGCCGACTTCTCGGGCTATCCGGACTGCCGTGAGGTGTTCATCAAGGCGCAGCAGCGATCGATCCGCCTGGCCCTCGACTACCCGATCAAGATCGTCACCCCGTTCATGAAGATGTCCAAGGCCGACGAATGGGCCCTTGCGGACAAACTCGGCATCATCGACATCATCAAGAACGAGACGGTGACATGTTACAACGGCGTCCCGGGCGCGGGCTGCGGCCATTGCCCCGCGTGCCGCCTGCGGAACCGCGGCCTCCACGCGTACGAGCGCCAGAAGAAGGCTTCGGCGAAACGGCCGAAGAGCTGAGGCCGACCAGAATGCCGCACATCGCGAGTGTGACGATGAGCGAGCTGCCGCCATGCGAAATGAGCGGCAGCGGAATGCCCGTCATCGGCAGGGCATTGAGCACGCCGGCGATGTTGAGGACGATCTGCACGGACAGACTTGCGGTGAGTCCCGTCGCAACAAGGGACGAGGCCAGGCGCCCTTCATCGGCCACCTGACGGGCCGTCTCAAGCGCACGGACGAGGACGAACGCCCAAACCACAAGAATGACCGCGCAGCCGACCAGGCCGAAATCTTCCGCCAAGGCCGCATAGACGAAATCGCTTGTGACAATCGGAACCTGATCGGCGTGTCCCGCGCCGTATCCAACCCCGGCAAACCCGCCACGAAAGACGGCAACCAGCCCCTGGAGCGTCTGCCAGCCGGTCCCCGTTGCATCCGCGAGCGGATCGCGCCACACGGCGAAACGCGTCGCGAGATGTCCGACGGGAAAGAGTGCCGCAAAAAAGGCCCCTGCGCCAATCACGCCAAAGGCCGCCACGCCCCAGAACCACGAAACGGCAAAGAGCATCACCGCACAGGTGAGAACAAGCTGCGCCACGAGACCAAAGTCGCCCGCCGCGGCAGCCAGGAGACAAATGCCGCCCACCCCGAGGAGCAACTTCACCGAAAGACGCCCACCGTTCACAGCCATCTGTCCAGACACAAACAGGACTGTCCCCAACTTCACGAGTTCGGAAGGATTGATGCGTCCCGGCAAGTAGAGTCCCCCGCGATAACGGCGACCGACCACGAGGAGCGCAACAAGCACCAGCATGGTCAAGCCACCCACCACCCAGGACGAACGGCCGACCAAGTATTGATCAATCCGACCTTTCGCGACAAGGAACGCGAGCACGATGCCGACGAGGAGTCCCAGCATGAGAGGCGTCAAGCTCGGCATCGATTCGGACAGACGCATCTGGAACAACTGGCCAAACCCAGCGAGGAGCAGCACGGCCAAAGTCTGGAGGACGGTCTTGATCATTTGAAATACCCCAAATCGCGCGCTTCAAGCAAAATCCCTCGCGCCACCGGCAAAGCCGCCGTTGCGCCGAATCCGCCATTTTCGACAAGGACCGTCACAACAAGTTTCGGCGCCGTCTGCGGTGCGAAACACGTGAACCAGGCATGGTCGCGTCCCTGGCTGTTCTCCGCCGTACCGGTCTTCGCACACACGGCAAGTCCGGCGATTTCGCACGCCCGTCCCGTCCCCTGCTGGACAACACGCCGCATCATCCTCTTGACCTGTGCGGCTGCTTCAAATGTGAACGGACGAGCCCGAAGCGCCGGATTCGTCTGCGGGGAAAGGCTCGGGGTCAACATCAGGCCGTCGTCTGCAACGGCTGCCGTGAACATCGCCACGCTGAGTGGTGTCAACTGCAAGGCGCCTTGACCAATCGCAATCGGTGCGAGCTGCGCCGCAGTCAGGCCCTCCGGCACGCCGCCGCCGACAGAATCCAGCGAGGCTACCGACGAGGCAAGGACGACGACCGGATCGCGCAAACGCGCCGCCTCAACGGCCTTGGCGAAGCACGACGGGCCCAATGCCGCGCCCAGTTGTGCGAAGTAGGTGTTGGATGAATGCATCAGTGCATCGCTCATCCGCAGCTTTCCAAAACCCTTCCAGACCTTGCCACGCCGCGCGAAGTCCCGAAACTCAACATCGCGAATCGGCTGCGTCGCGGGAGACGGACGCCATCCGGCCGCCGGACAATCAAACAACGGATCCACGCCCGCCGAAAGCGCCGCGGCACTCATAAAGACCTTGAACGTCGACCCTGGGGGATAGAGGCCATTGAGGGCGCGATTCAGATAGGCGACACGCGGTGCCGAAACAAGAACGCGAATCTTCCCCGTCATCGGTTCTAGCGCGACCACCGCTCCCCGCCTGTTTTTCATCAACGCCTCGGCCCGTGCCTGCAAACGGGCATCGAGCGTCAGCTGAACGGGCTGTCCTTCCGCCGCCAATGCAAGGTCGTCCAGCACATGCATCATCGCCGAACCGGTCTCGGCGACCTCAAGAGGTTCTCCTCGACGGTCAATCGTCTTGGCATGTTCGGGCAGACGCGCCTGGACACCGGGCGTTCGGTCATAGCGACGCATGAAACGCACGAAACGCGGATCTTTTCCATGCGTCAGAAGTCCGTAGGCATGCACACTCAGCAGGGCGACGAAGGCCCCGCACAGAAGCACCACCAAAAAGAAGAAGCGTATGCGCACCCTCAACCTTGATTCGAAGTCGCCACGATGTCGACACCCGTCTCGGCGACATTCGGGATGATGACATCGCCAATCCGTACAGGTAACTGAACCGTTGTCTGAGACAAGGCGAAAAGAACGTCGTTGATCTTGTTCTTCGGCACGGCCCGCACCGTCTTCACCGGCTGCGGCTTGCGAATGCCCGCCACACGGACAAGTCCCGTGACCATCCGCGTCGGATTCTCAAACTCCGCGCGTCCGTACGCCAGACCGCGTGCACAGCCATTTCCCTTCACCACGATCTCGTCGCCGACTTTCTCGACATCGAGTTCACACCCTCTCGGGCAGTTAATGCAAATCATCTTCATCACGCATTTCCCACTCGTCACTCGTTGTTCTTTCCACCGGCCCACGCGGCCGCACTCCGTCCGGCGATTTCGGCATCGCGGCTCACCCAGTCGACAAGGTCGTACACGCGCACCACATTGCCGGCGGCAAACACGCCCGGCAAGGTCGTCGCCATCTCGGGCGTGACCTTGGGACCGCGCGTCTTCGGATCGATCTCCGCACCCGCCTTCTTGGTGAGCTCGTTTTCCGGGATGAGTCCGCACGAAAGCAGCAACGTGTCGCAGTCGAAATGAATCTCCGTACCGGGGATCGGCTTGAGCTGGTCGTCGACCTGGCTCACCTTCACACCCGTGACATGTTCGCGGCCTTCGACGTCCGTTACGGTATGCGACAGCAAAAGCGGAATGTCGTAGTCGTTCAGGCATTGCACCACATTGCGCATCAACCCCGAACTCTTCTTCATGATTTCAACGCAGGCCAGCACCTTCGCACCCGAGAAGGTCAGGCGGCGCGCCATAATAAGGCCGATGTCGCCCGAACCGAGAATGACCACGCGCTTGCCCGGCATAATGCCATCCAGGTTCACAAGGCGCTGCACCGTGCCGGCCGTATACACGCCGGCGGGACGCGTACCCGGCGTCATCAACGCGCCACGGGGACGCTCGCGACAGCCCATCGCCAGGACGACAGCTTTCGTCTTGTAGATGCGCAGACCGCCGCGCGGACTCATCGCCGTCACGGCCAGGGGCGCTTTTTCACTGTCGGCCATCTTCTGAATGTCGAGCACCATCGTCCCGCACACAAGCGGGATCTCAAGCGCACGGGCCTTGTCGATGAACCGCTGCGCGTATTCGGGTCCTGTCAGCTCTTCATTGAATCGATGCAGACCGAAGCCATTATGGATGCACTGCTGCAGAATGCCCCCCGGCGCGTCGTCGCGTTCGATCACAAGCACATTCGCCGCCCCGGCCTCTCGCGCGGCAATTGCCGCAGCGAGTCCGGCAGGTCCCGCGCCGACGACCACGACATCGAGGAGTTCCGGTTCGGCGCTCGTGACCAGCACGGGCTGTTCGCGCAGCTGCTTCGGCGCCGTCTTGCGGCTCGCCAAAAACGCATCCGGCGGCAAGCCGAGTTCCTGTCCGAGGATCTCGATCAGGCGCGGCGTGCAGAATCCGCCCTGGCAGCGGCCCATGCCGCTGCGCGTGCGACGCTTGACGCCATCCAGCGTACGCGCACCGACGCGTGCACGAATGGCTGCGCGGATTTCACCTTCCGTCACCGATTCGCAGCGGCAGATGACGCGTCCGAACGACGGATCGCGTGCGACGAGTTCCGCCAATTCATCCGGCTTCATCTCACGCGTCTTCGGCCACGCGCTGACATCCTGCGAGACGAGCGAGGGATTCTTCTTCGACACGCCCAGCCGCGCAACGACCTGTTCGGCCATCCAAAGTCCGATCGCGGGCGCCGAAGTCAATCCCGGCGATTCAACGCCCACCGCATTGAAGAAACACGGCGCATCCGGCGCTTCGGCGAGAATGAAATCGCCCACCGTGGTCTCGTGCGCGCGCAGGCCCGAGAACTCGGTAATGACCTTGTTAAGCGGCAAGTCGGGATAGGTCCGACGCGCGCCGGCTTTCACCTTCTCGAGGCCGTCGTAGGTGGTCGCCTTGTCTTCTTTGTCCGGAATGTCTTCCGCCGTCGGACCGACGATCACGGTACCGTCGACCGTCGGCGAAACGAGGATGCCCTTGCCCATTTTAGACGGCACTTGGAACATTGTCGCGGAGAAGGTGCCGTCCTCATCCTTGTCGAGCATCAGGTACTCGCCCCGGCGCGCTTCGATGTTGTACTTCGTCGCGCTGACAAGGTTGTTCAATTCGTCCGAATGGATCCCCGCCGCATTCACCACGACTTTCGTCGTAAAGATCTGTCCGTCGGCACATGTGATCCGCCATCCGTCGGACGCCTTCTCCAGACCGACGACTTTCGCGTCAAAGGTAAATTCGACGCCATTGGCCGCCGCATTCTCGGCAGCACGGAATGTGAGTTCGTACGGACAGCAGATGCCGCCGGTCGGCGCCCACAGGGCCGCGACTGCTTCCGGGGAAACATTCGGCTCGCGGCGGCGAAGTTCGTCCTGTCCGATGACTTCAACCGGTACGCCATTCAGGGCCGCCCGCGCAACGAGGTCCCCCAATGCGGCACGCTCTTCTTCATTGAACGCCAAAACAAGCGAACCATTGCGGACGAAGGGAACCTTCAGCTCATGGCAGACGTCTTCGAAGAGACGGTTGCCCCAGACATTGAACTTCGCCTTGTTCGTCCCGGGTTTCGCATCAAATCCCGCGTGCACGATCGCACTGTTCGCCTTGGATGCACCTTCTGCGACATCGCTACCGGCTTCCAGTACGCGCACATTCAGATTGTAGCGACTCAGCGCCCGCGCGATAAAGCATCCCACCACGCCCGCGCCGATCACAACAACATCATTTCCGAACCCCATTTCCAACTCCTGCTGTCATTTACATCAACTCAACAAACAATCCAACTGGTGCCGGTGACGGGAGTCGAACCCGTACGATCATCACTGATCTGCGGATTTTAAGTCCGCTGTGTCTGCCATTCCACCACGCCGGCATAAACGTTGTTTGTTAATTATATCAAATTTTCACCTTCCGTGCATCGGTGAAATCGACCTGAATTCCGTCATTGCCTTTTTCATTGAGAAGGATCATGCACGTGAATCGAACGCATTGGAATCGATCAGGCCGCGCCGCCGGAGAGCTTTCGGGCGGTCGCCTCCGCGAGACGCTTCGCTTCGCGGGCGTCTTGGCGCTTCAACCACCAGGCGACACAGGCGAGCGGGATGAGAACACTGCAACCCATCACGGCGGCAAGAGCCGAAGCGTGCGGCAAGTTGCGGTCGGGGAAGGTGCGCTGATAGATCTTGTTGCCGATGAGTTCGGAGTTCTTGCCACCCACAAGATCCGGAATCACGTATGAACCGATCGCCGGAATGAATACCATCAGAATGGCGCTGATCACACCCCGACGCACCCCCGGCAGGAAAATCTTGCGGAATGCGAAGAAACTCCGGGCGCCTAGATCGCGGGCCGCTTCCAGAAGCGAGAAGTCGAACTTCTCCGCCGCCGTATAGATCGGCATGATGGCGAACGGCAGAAACGAATAGACCGACACGACAAGGATCGCACCCGAATTGTAGTTCAGCATCGTGTCGGCATTGGCAAGCCCCAGCGCCATCAGAATATGCTGGATGAACCCTTCCGGATGCAAGAGCGTTCGCCAGGCAAAAACACGCACGATAAAGCTCGTCCAGAACGGCAGCATGATGAGCCCCGCCACGGCCGCACGCCACTTCGTCGGCATGCGCGCAATCGAATAGGCGCACGGCAACGAAAGAACGATGCAGAGGAACGTGGTCACGGCGGAAATCCAGATCGTACGCCAGACAATCTCCTTGTAGGGCGTGCGGACGACAGCCTTCCACGTTTCCATCGTGAAGCCCGACGTGTAGCCGCCGTCCGCACTGGCACCGTGAAACGCAATGCCCAGCACAATGAGGGTCGGCACAACGAAAAACAGCATCAGCCAACCGAACGAGGGGAATGTCACACCCCACTCAGCCCACCGACGGCCGAACATCACGTACGCTCCTTCGTCATTTGCGGCGGCGTCTGGATGAGCGATTCGTCAAGCTCGCTGAAATTCTCGATCATGTAGCCGTCATCGGGATGCCACCACATGTAGACCCGGTCGTTCCAAGTAATCGTCGCCTGGTCAAGCAGGAAACGCGAGTGCGGCTCAAGGACGCTGACGCTCCGATCGCCGGCCTTCAGCCAGTACTTCGTGTAGACGCCTTGGTAGATGACGTCCGTCACCTGCGTCTGGAACACGTTGATGCCCGCACCCTTCTCCGGCGGAGGCGGATTGAGCGTCACGCGGATCTTTTCAGGACGCACCGAGAGATGCACCTTCTGCCCGACGGCGAGGTTCTTGTCATTGAACGCCTTGATCGAGGCGAATCCCGGACACTGGATCGTGCAGTAGTCCCCTTCCGTCGAAACGATTTCACCGGCAAAGAAGTTCGTGTCGCCGATGAACGCCGCGACAAAGCTCGACACGGGCGCTTCGTAGATCTTCGCCGGTGTGTCGAGCTGTTCGACTTTGCCCCGGTTCATCACGGCGATACGGTCCGAGAGAGACATTGCCTCGCCCTGGTCGTGCGTCACGTACATGAACGTGATGCCCACCTGGTCGTGCATCGTATCGAGTTCGAGCAGCATGTGCTGGCGGAGCTTGAGGTCGAGGGCCGCCAGAGGTTCGTCAAGCAGCAGCACCTGCGGACGATCCACCAGCGCGCGCGCAATGGCCACGCGCTGTTTCTGTCCGCCCGAAAGCTGACTCGGATACTTCCACGCGTGGTCGCTCATCCGGATCATCTCGAGAATCGCATCCACCGATTCCTCGACTTCCGCCTTCGGCTTCTTGGCCAAGCGCAGCGAAAAGGCGATATTGTCCCAGATCGTCATCGTCGGGAAGAGCGCATAGTTCTGGAAGACCGTATGCACACGACGGATGTTCGGCGGTGCATCGGTGATGTCCTTGCCGTCAAGATAAATCCGCCCCGTGTCAGGGTGTTCAAACCCGCCCAACATCCGCAAGAGCGTCGTCTTGCCACAGCCCGACGGACCCAAGAGTGAAAAGAATTCACCCTTCTTGATGGAAAACGACACATCGTTGACTGCCGTCAACGCGCCAAACCGCTTGGTGACGTGGTCAAAAACCAGGAACTCGTTCGCCAACTTATCCGTCTCCTCTTTTAAATGTTAATAGCTGCTCGTCCACACGGCCGATTGGGTGAGATTATATCAAACACAAACCAGCGGAACAAGTGTAAAGGGAGATTATTTGAGGATGAGAAGCGTGCCCGGTTCGGCGGCCAGGGCCGAGAACAGGAGTCCCTCGCCCGTCGCGCGCACCCAGAGACGGAGACGGTCCGTTCGTCCCGCCGGGTCGTCGAGGACAAAACGCGAACGATAGGCAGGCAAATCACGCATCGTGGCACCCGAAACAAGGAATCGCGCGCCGGTCTCCAGCGTAACCGTACCGGACGGAAAGGATTTCCCCGTGGCCGAGAGCAACCCTTCGCGGACGCGCGTCCCTCCCGTCCAGTTCTTGCCGGCGCCTGTCAGCGAACAGCGTCCCGGACCCTCCTTGATGAATGCGCCCGGTCCTTCCCAGGTCTTCTGCAGACGCAAGGCGCCATATTCTGGGGAGCCTTCCGGGTTCGTCACCACGACTCTGAGATCGCTCGCGAGACGCGTCGGATAGTCATTCTCGAAGATCGTATACCCGCATCCCGACGTGTCCTGAACCGACAGAACCGCCGCTTTCGACGGTGAACCGCTGTCGAAGACGAGTCCGTAGTTGCAGCCCGGGACGACATCGTCCTTGTTGCACACGCGGTTGATCGACTCGCCATTGACAAACGCCAACTCGCCGACGATGACATCGTGGTTCTTCAACCGCACATTCCGCCATCCCTTCGCCGTGTCGACACCATTGGTCGGGTCGGGCGCATTGATTCGAGCCCGCGCCCCCGGCAGGTCCGGATAGACGCTCGTGGACCAGTTGTCGTCGTTATCCCAATTGTCCTTGCCGCTTGGAGTGAAGACCGCCACTTCGTTCGGATCGGGATCCGTCCAAAGTCCGGCATTCCGGAGCTTCGCAATGAATTCATTCGACCGCTGCGGCAGATAAGTCTGGCGGACGCGGATACGCTCGGCTTCCCACGTGCTGACGCCATAGGTCGTCGTTGTATCACCAGCCTCCTGCCGATAGTTCCCCCACCGGGCCGCTTCGCCAAAGACGCTTGGCGCCACCGCGACACAAAGGCGCTCCCAGCGCGCACAGGTGTTCGTCGGCGCAAGAACGCCGTGACGGACGTGCAAATGGCGGCGCGCCCGCCGCGCATAGAGTTGCTTGTACGCACTGCTGGCGAGCAGACGTTTGTGCAGCGCACCGGGATGCTCGTCGTACGCCCCCAGACGATTGTCGCTGACATTTTCAAGCGTACGCTCCGCATCCCAGACGCAGAAGCGGAACTTTTCGCCATTCATTCGCCGTCGCATCGCGACCCAGTTGTTTCCGGGCCAATCCTGATTGCCCGCCCAGTGGTTGAGCAACATGTAATCCGCGAAATTGACGACGTCCAGCAAATTGGTCAGCTGACCATAGCCCGCAGCCGTCGAGAGCGTACCGGACGAGACCGTGTACATGATATTCCAGGCAAGCTTCTCGCCGTCACGGATTTCAGCCTTGCTTTTGATGACGTCCCATTCGTCTTTCGTGCCGCCGTAGTAGGTCACGGCATATTCGGCATCCGGGCGTTCGCAGAGATTGTAGAGTCCCCAGTAATAGCCATTCAAAAAGAGATGCACTTCGGTTCCATACGCACCTGGCTGTCCCATCTCGCGGAAGATGTCGCGCACGAACTGATCGCGCACGAACGACCCGCGCGTACGCTGCGTGGCATCGGCATGCGTCCAGGAATTGTTGTATTCAGCCCGCAGGATGAGCGTGCTGAAATCGGCTGTGGGACAGCCAGCCGCATCCAGGATGGATGTAGCGAGAGAGCCATTGCCATAACGTCCACGGAAACAGAGGCGGAAGGAATTCTTCGGCTGGCCGCCGAAATTTCGGCTTGCGGCCCCCTGCGCACGGAAGCCGCAGTCGATCTGAAGTCGTCCCGTTCCATTCGTCGTGAACCATTCGCAGGAGGCGGCCGCTTCGAGGCCTTCCGCCGTCGGGTGCGTATAGACGCCCGCCGTCGATCCGAAGAGATCGGCATCCGGCAATACGACGGACACAATCGGCGCCGAAGCAATCGCACGCACGAGATTGGCCTTCTGCGCATCGGAATTGACGATGCTGGTACTCACGCCATACGAGGCCTTCGACGTGCCATTGGCCGACCAGGTCGAGGGGAATCCATTGGGAATCCCCGGATTCTTCGCCGCATCTTCGAGGAACAGATAGGAATGCGTCATCACATTCCGTGAAGGCAACATCCCGGTCTTCACGGCCGTCGCACGAATGAAGGTGCTTTTAGTCACAAGAATCGGATTGCCTGCGTAACGAAGTCCGTTTGTCGCGGACGGTTCCGAATGGTCCAGCGTGTAGTAGATGGTCGTCTGCGGATCGGGATGTGAAAGCCGCACCATCAACGATGACGTATAGACGCCGCGCGGAGGGTTAAACTCAACGGGCGCAAGCGGCGCATCTGAAACCGTACCGGCATTCGCCGCATTCGGCGTCGGTGTGGCGAACCAGCCGAACGTGTCCGCGCCATCGCGCGTGCGCCCCCAGGATGTATCGCAGGGCACACGCGTAAACGTCACGGAATCCTCGACAACTCCCTGCGGTTGGGTCAGAACAAGCGTTTCGCCGGAACCGCTCAAACTGAAATTGGCCTGCAGTTGAGAGACCGCACCGGCCGTCCCGTATTTATTCGCCAAGTAGAGTTCAATCCCCATTCGCTCATCCACTGTCAACGCGCGATTGAACAAAAGGACTTCGGCGATCTCGCCATCATATCCGCGTTGGGAACTGCCTGTCGGAATGTCGCAGGAATTGCCGATGTAGAGACGATCCGCACGTGAGAACGAGGTCGTTCCGACAGACCCCTCCCGTGAGAGAATCTGACGGCCGTCCTTGAAAATCGACACGAACCGCGACTCGCGGGACATGTCCGAAACACCCGCCACCGTCGACCATTGTCCTTGCGTGAGAATGCCACTTATCGACTCGAGATCGACATCTGCAATGCGCAACCTCAACACGCCTCCGCTTTTCACTTCGAAGTGGCAGTTCGGCGTGGAATCGCTACTCTTCCATTGGCCGAAGAGGCCCACCGACGTCGAGGTGCCGCTCCATTTATTGACGATGAACACGGTTGAATTCGACAGCGAACTCATGCCCTGGAATGTCGTGGTGGGCAGAAATAGCATCTGCTGGCTGGAATGGACGAATTTCACGGCCGCATGTCCATTCACGGCCCCGCTCACGACATTTGGACGATAGGTCGCATTTGTCGCATGATTCCCGAACCCGCTCGCATCCGCCCACTTCGTGACCTTCCCCCCATTTCCATACGCCGACAAGGCGTCGTCACCGCGCAGCCACAGGCGAAGTCCTTCAATTGTATTGGGTTCTCGCGCGGAGACTTTCAGCGGTTCTTTTCCGTTCGCAAAAACGAGCAGATGTCCCTGCGCGGGTACAAGGGCGCCTTCAGGAAATGTCCACTTAAACGGCTTGCTCGCCTTGTCCGAGAGTCCCCACCCGGAAAGATCGACAGCAGACGTTCCCGCATTGTAGAGTTCAATCCAGTCGCTCGAAGTTCCATAAGCGTCAGACAGCGTCTTGTCGTTCGAACTCTGGATTTCATTGATGAAGACTTGTGCGCCGAGCCGACACGGAGCGAGAAGAAGCGCCGTGATAAAACAGATCGGAATCTTTTTCAGAAATGCCTTCATTTAATTGATACCGAAATGACCGTTTGACGCCTCATTCACCTTTACTTCAATTCGGTCCAATCGAGCGCCCAATACAGACGATCCAGTTCGTAGGGATTCAACTTCGTCTTCTTCGGATCGCAGTCTTTCGGCACAATGCCGTAGCGCTTCATCTCGCGAATGTATTCGGGATTCGGACAGAAATTCTTCTGGTCAAAACGAGGTTCGGCCTCGTGCTGGGCCTTTGCCTCCTTGACCATCGCAAGGAGTTTCTGGTAGTCGGGGTCCTTCGTCGATTCAAATACGGCCTTGCCGATGCCGTTCGTACAGAGCCCCAGTCCGCCGGCCGCCTTTGCGAGAGGCGCAAGGAGATAGAGCGACTTTTCCGGGCGCGTCAAGTTGTAGAGCGTATGAAGCGACGTCTGTGCCGTCCGTTTTGAACGTGGATCCTTCGGATCATTGAATGTTATTCGACGACCGTCAGAAATCGTGTTCGGCGTCACATGGCAGGCCGTACAACGGTTCTTGACAGCTTCGGCAGACCCCTTGTTCGCCGCATACCACCAGGACCCCTTATAACCGATTCCCGACTTGCTTGCGACAATGAAACCGCACCCCAGCGCACCATACGTACCCGCATAGGGCGCCGAGGCGTCAAGCCACTGCATGATCATCGTCCGGTCGCGTTCCGACACCTTCACGCCGTGATGGGAACCGTCGATCTTCTTCATCAGCGGACTTCCACCACTCCCGCGCGCATACGGCGGCCAATCGCTTTCGGCGAGATTGCGTCCGTCATAGACCTGATTGCGCATGATCAATCCCAGATAGCCAAAGGAATACATCGTCCCATGATCGCCACAGAGATTGAGCCGGGCCGCATAGACCTCGGGATTGTGGCACTTGACGCACGCGCGATCGAGGATCGGCTGGATGTCGCGCGGGAAATCGGCGACATCGAAGAGACGGCCTGTGGGATCGATTGTGCTCGGTCCGCGAACAAGAGCCTTCGAGAGCGGCTTGATTCGACGGACGGTATTGGCGGTCTTGCGTTCATGGCAGCCGACACATCCCTGCTTCTCGCCCGGCATCACCTGGGTAAAGCTCTGCATCCGCTTGACGGCCCGCCCTTCGGCATCGACCGCCACGAAGAAAAGCGCCTTGAGCGCCGGTGCCGTGAAGTAGGCGCTGCCATCCGACTCGACAGGCACCCAACCGAGAAGTCGCGGCAAGGAGAAAGACCCGCCGAGGGTAAGCGGTTCCATCCCGCCCGAAAAGTTGATCGGCTTCGGTAGAAGTTCAAAGATCATCAGACGCTTGATCGTACCGGGTTTCACGCCCGGCATCTTGCGACTTTCCAGTACGTTCTCGAGATAGAATTCACCCGTCTTCTTGGTGAGGTCGGTACGGTCCGCCAGAATGCGCTCGCGCGGCCGGGCCTGCAAGGGACGCGGCTCGAACAAGGCGACATCCGAACACATGCCGCCGAACTCTGCCGGCAGACGGCAGAGGGACTCGACCTGTCCGGCTCCATTCGCGAGCAGCACCGACTTGCCATCCGAGAACATGAAGAGATCGCGTGAGAACGCCCACGGATCGTAGAAGTTCCCTTTGACAATCGGCTTGACGTTGGCGCGATTGTCCGGACCACCCTTTGTCGACACCACGGCGACAGAACCACCATGTTCGCGTCGACCGTGTCCAGGCGAGTCGATCAACACAACATCCTCCGAACCGGGAATCGGCTTGGCATCGAGATAGACGCTGTTCGGATAGGTGTTGCCCTGATAGATCTGGTGCTGCGTTCCATCGGGATTCATCGTCCAGAGATGGTGGAACGTAACCTGGCGACGATCCACATATTCCCAGCGCATATAGAGGATCCGTCCATCGGGCATCACCCACGGCGTGTTGTCCTGTTCCGTGTTCGCCGAGAGCATGCGAATGCCCGACCCGTCGGATTTTGCGCGGTAGACCGTTGCGACTTGCGTCATCCAGCAATTGACCCAGCGACGGCAACGCGTCGAAACGAACACGAGATCGCCGTCGGGCAGCCACGACGGTTCGAAGTCGTCGTACCCGCCCGTCGTCAATTGCCGGAGTCCCGTACCATCGCTTTGGATCGTGTAGAGATGATAGTGTTCCTCGCCACCGGGACGATACGAGAAGAGAATCGTCTTCCCGTCGTAGTGGACACTCGGGTCGCGAATGGAACCCGCGATATCCTGAAACACGACGCGCGTCTTTCCGGTCTTGAAATTGTACGCGAGGAGTCGTCCGTTCGACGCATAGGCCGGGGCCTTCTCCGAACGGTCATAGTAGCTGATGTTGGCATACCAATGCGGCTCGACTCGCATCGTCCGCGTCACGAACAGAACTTCATCGAACGAGCCGACCTCGTTCGTTGCAAGGCGCCCCCGCAGACTACGAGCCACCGACGCGTCGGCCTGTACGGCCAACGAGAAAACCACCCAAAGGCACGCCCCCGCCAGACGCGATCCAAACCATTTTTTCTCACGAACCATATCGATATCCTCAATTTGATAGAAGAATTATAACATATCGACTTCGTGATTACAATATACATCGACAAGAAGAACCATGACTATTGTCCAAGTTTAACCCAATCTGGGATCTGCCCCTTATTTTTCCGAAACCATTCAAGGGCGGAACGTCTTTCCGTGGCAGTGGCTCCCCTCCAGTAACGACAAAAATCAGAATCCGGCGAGTAAAATGAATGCCATTGCCAACCGGAAACTAGTGAAAAAGAACTTTCCGATCTCCCATCATCTTGTTTCGGCACCCCGTCGGTCTCCTGCAAGATACGCCGGTCGATTTCCATATCAAAAACCAAATGGTCGAAATCAGGAATACCGTGTTTCAACGCTGAAGACAAATCTGATACTGAATAGGCCGCGTCAATAAAACGACTTAACGCAACCCGCCATGTCGATCCGCGAGGTTTTTCACCGATCTTTCGAGGAATTTCCATCGTAAGGACGTCCTGCCTCAACTGTGAAAGAACAGCCAGTCGATTGAGATTCGTTGGAACGGACTCCAACAAACGAATTGCATCCTTTAAAAAATCTCTAGTAGAAGCGCTTTCGTTCTTTTGATCCTTCGCGTTGAGTTTTCGTTCCAGAAGCTCAACCAATGACGTCCAGACTTGCATTTCCTGCTGTGAAAGAGAAGTCGCAGTCTTTCGAACGGAAAGAATCTCTCGTTTTCCGTCCACATCACAGCCAACACAAACTGTCGCGACGAGAATCAATGCAAATTGCATGCGAATTAGAACTTGCCATTGTCTCATTTGCACATCATCCATTGTAGAACATCCGAAATTCGAAATGACCTTGTCGACCCGAGGCATATCGTTCATAGTCAAGTCAATGGGCCCAGTCCGGAATCTGCCCCCCGTGGTTGACAAACCATTTCATGACACGCTTGCGTTCCTCGGGGGACGCACGCAACCAGTAGACATAAAGGTCTGATCCTTCGTCATTGAATGCCCTTCGGGTCCAAGTCTCCAGCGGGTCGTTTATGGGCCACCCACCTCCCCGTCCGTCAGTCGAGATGAACGGCGGAGCCAATTCCTTTTCAAGTCGTCGGACAATTTTCAAGTCAAAAACGAGATCTTCGAAATCAATTTCCTTAAATAACAATCTATGCAATATTATAGAACCATAGGTATAATCCAAGAACTCTTCAAGAGATCTTCTCCAAGTCGCACCTTGTTGAACTTCGTTGGTGCAGCGTCGAATCGACAGAGTAAGGATGTCCTGTCGAAACTGACGGAAAATCTTCTTTCGGTCAATGTCGTCCGAACACGATTGGAGAATGGGCCCCACATCTTTCTTAATATCCAAAATCGATTCATAAGGCCATCGTCTATGCCTTTTAACGAAAGCGTCATCAATGACTTTCTTGATGTTACGTTCGGTCTCCGTCAGTGGAGGCAACACCACTTCAGGGATGTCACTTTCCAGTGGCCGTTCCTCGTCACGACGGCACCCAGAACTCCCAAGAACCAGCACAAATAGGAAAATCGGAAAACAAGTTTTTCCCAATTTCATTCTTCACCTCCCCTAACAATAATTCCGTTGACACGGCGGCAATCATTCGTGGTTCTCGACGTCCATTGTCCAAATTTCGAAAGTGTCATTGTCCCTTCAGCATCGATCGTCGTCACTTGTTTGATGTTGTCACTTGGGATTATACCTACAGAATCTAGACCATCTTGTGTCCCGATTTCATTCCATCCTATCGGAATGTCCCACCTGATTGTCCCAATTGAAAAGGGTCTCGGATAATTATTTTTTAATATGAAATATGGTTCGTCTGAGAACCAGAGGTTTCTCGGTTTTACAGGGAAATAACGGCCAGCCCCATTATCAAACGAATGAGACCATGCCCCGCTAAAACGGACATCATTGAAATATCCCGAATGAGACCCCGTGTTACATATCAATTCTGCTATGGCAATCCCTTCAAACGACACATCCATTGGACCGACATACACCGGCACTTTCATTCCGGTTCCTGGCATTCCCAACGGAATTTCCCATCCGGGGATACGGGGACGGTAGAACCATTCTGCTTCCCCGACGCGACTGAACACCCCCGTCGGATTGTAGACAGATACGTCAAATGTATATTCGGCGTCGCCCAGGCACGCCTTCACGATTCCTCCACGGTTCGTCGCGACAAGCGGACAGACAAGTGAAGCCGGCAGACCGTTGGTGACGATCCAGTCCGGCGCACGCCATTCGACGAGCGGCGACACAGGGCGCTGTTCGGCCTTAACGAGTTCACGCACGCCATATCCATGCCGATGGGGGCAGGCATTCTCCGGCGCAAGCTTGTCGGCCGTCAGTGTGAGTCCGATCGCCGTCAGCCGCACCGTGCAATCGAGCCGCAGGGGCGGAATCCCCGTCTCCTCAAACCGAATCGTAAGGGAGATGTCGTCCTCCGCGTCGCTCGGCGCGAGCGCCTCGTAGGTACACGAATAGGAGACATACGAACCCGCCGCCAACGGAACGGTCCCTGTCGGCAGCACATCGCCGGCAGCAGGGAAAAGCCGTTCGAAATTTCTAGTAGAAAACGAAAGCGACCCACCCTTCGTACCTCCTGACGCCACCACCGTCAGCGTCACCGGGGAGGACCGACGAGCCACCGTCACACCGGGCATGTCCTCGTAGGCGTTCTCGAACAGAAGCGCCTGCCTGCTGAAACGAACCGAAAGGCGGGCACCAGACGGCGTGTCGACATACGGGCTCTCAACACCTTCTCCCGAATCTCCCGTGCAGCCACAGGACGGTCCGGAGCAGACCAGACGATACCCCGAATAGGAATAATTTGCGATGGCCTCGCAGCCCCGGCATCTGCATCCGTGGCAATGGAAGGACATGGCATCCCCCGAAACCATCATGCAGCATCCATCCGACCAGGAAAAGGTGCCCGCGAGACGTCGCTGAAGCTCCTCTGGGACGGACGGACGCGTCCAGCCGTCCTCCATCACAAACGAAATGGGAACGGGCCAGCGGATCACCCCCATCCTTTCATGGGCAGCGCGCATCTGCACAAGGGCCTGCACGGGCGCACAGACCTGAAGCGGCACGGACGAGGATACACTGTAGGTCGCGCCAATCAGAAGCGGCACATGGTTCGTCTCGCCCGCGCGGGCGACAACCACTGGATTGCCGAGATCGGTTGTACCATCCGCCACAAAGTAGACCGGCGCAAGACTCTCCGCGATGACATCCACGAAGTAGTAGGCGTTGGTGTTGACGCCGTTCGCACGCGGGGAAAGTCCCATTCCGTCTGCTCCCTCGACTGCCGAAAAGACGTTCCCGCACACGCGGTTGTACCATTCGGCGTTCGTTCCGTGGGCATCGGGGCCCGCGACGAGCGGCTCGGGGTCGACCGAGTTCTCGAGCCCGTCGCCGTCCCAGTCGAACGGGAACACCGGCTCATACTGGTCCGTGTGGTCGGGATAACGATAATCGAAGCGACCATCGGCGAAAAGTTCCGCCTGGAAGTTCGTGGGCGAGTTCACGTCGCGGCCATAGAGCGCGTTGTGCCAAGTCAAGATCAGCGAATTGCTCGGCGTCTGCTCGTGCCAGAACACGCTCTCGCCACCATTGGGCAACATCCCCCAGTTCAATCTCGGCAGGAGCGACAGCTTTGCGTCGAACGGGGACGGGAAGAAATGCGTCTTCGCATTGGGACGGAATTCGCCGCTCTCGAATGCGGTGAGTCCCGTCGTCGTCTTGGCCCCAAACGGGAACCGCCACCCCGCAGGTCGGATCCGAAGCGAATCCGACAAGCCGCCGTAGTCACTCCAGGCGGCATTGGTCACGGCATTTACCGTCGGCGCAGCGAACGCGTTCACATTGAACGTCGTACTGATTCGCCACAAGTGTGCGATGTCGTCGTCGGTAATGGGAGTCATCCCGGTAGGGCGCGTTCTCTGAACGCGCCGCAATGCTTGACCATTGGATTCCCCGTTTGCCGCCCCTTGCGGCGCGCTCGGAGAGCGCGCCCTGGTACTATACAGGTGATGTACGACGGCACCGAGGAAATCCTCTTCCTGGTCGACTGCGGCGCGCGATATGCGTTTTCTGTTTCGTGCGGTGAAATCGCGAGAATCAACACGAATATGACTTCGTTGAGTGTCTTGGGGTAGTTGGGGGTGTCCACGGATGCCGCAGAGGGACGATGGGGAATGTCAAATATAAAATATAAAATAGAAAACGCCGCGTGAAAACGCGGCGTTTTTTTGATATAATGACCATTGTCCGCGCGTGATGAAGCGGATATGAATTCAAGAAAGGAATGGATCATGGCAGATGAAGTTTCGAGACGGGTGTTTTTACAGGGCGGCCTGTTGGCGGGTACCGCGTTCGCGATCCCGACGATCGTACCGGCTTCGGTGCTGGGTGCGACGGCGCCGAGCAACAAGATCAACATCGGCGTGATCGGCTGTGGACGCATCGCCCACGCCTACAACGTGCCGGCCTGTCTGGAGAAGGGC
>JAZUGW010000132.1:0-11575 GCA_045641465.1 Kiritimatiellia bacterium
AGCCCGCGACTCCGGCTCCCGCCCCCGCAGCCAAGCCCGCAACCCCGGCCCCCGCCCCCGCGGCGAAGCCCGCCACTCCGGCTCCGGCTCCCGCAGCGAAGCCCGCGACTCCGGCTCCGGCTCCCGCAGCCAAGCCCGCCGAGGCCAAGAAGTAATCTTTAACCTTTAATTTTTAATCTTTAACTTTAAACTTTTCCCGACGATAATTTCTGCATTCGGGTTCCAAACAAACAACCGGTCCCCACTTGATAATTTCTCGGGGTCCCATTTCTCAGAAAGAAAAGACAAATGAACAAGTACGTTGAGCAAACGATCGCGTATGTACGCGAGAAGCATGCGAACGAACCCGAGTTCGTTCAGACCGTCGAAGAAGTCCTGAGCTCGCTGAGCCCGGTCATCGACAAGCATCCTGAATACGAGCAGGCCGACCTCCTGAAGCGCATGGTCGAGCCGGAGCGTATGTTCACGTTCCGCGTCGTCTGGACGGACGACAAGGGCCAGACCCAGACGAACATCGGCTATCGCTGCCAGTTCAACGGCGCGATCGGTCCGTATAAAGGCGGTCTTCGTTTCCAGAAGAACGTCTATCCTGGCATCATCAAGTTCCTCGGTTTCGAGCAGACCTTCAAGAACTCCCTCACGGGCCTGCCGATCGGCGGCGGTAAGGGCGGTTCCGACTTCGATCCGGCGGGCAAGAGCCCGGCCGAAGTCATGCGTTTCTGCCAGAGCTTCATGACGGCGCTGTATCGTTACATCGGTCCGGACATCGACGTGCCGGCGGGTGACATGGGCGTTGGCGGCCGTGAAATCGGCTGGCTGTTCGGCCAGTATCGCCGTCTGAAAGGCGTCTGGGAGAATGGCGTTCTCACGGGCAAGGGCTTCAGCTACGGTGGTTCGCTGATCCGTCCGGAAGCGACGGGTTACGGCGCGGTCTACTATCTGCAGGAAGTCCTCAAGCACGAGAACGACACGATCGAAGGCAAGCGCATCGCGATCTCCGGCTACGGCAACGTGGGCTGGGGCATGATGAAGAAGGCGATGCAGCTCGGCGCCAAGGTCACCTACTTCGCGGGTCCGGATGGCTACATCCACGATCCGGATGGCGTGGCGACGGAAGAGAAGCTGAACTACATCCTCGAGATGCGTGCGGCCGACCCGATGCACTGCGAACCCTACGCGAAGAAGTATCCGAATGCGACGTTCGTCAAGGGCGAGAAGTGCTGGGGCGTCAAGGACGTCGACATCTACATGCCGGCGGCGACGCAGAACGACGTCAAGATGGAGTCGGCCGAGAAGATCGCCGCTTCGGGCGTCAAGTACTACATCGAAGTCGCCAACATGCCGACGACGAACGACGCGCTCAACTTCCTGCGTCAGCAGAAGCACATGATCGTCGCGCCGTCGAAGGCGGTGAACGCCGGCGGCGTGGGCGTGTCCGCGCTCGAAATGGCGCAGAACAGCGAGCGCCTCGTGTGGACGGCTGACGAAGTCGACGCGCAGCTCAAGAAGATGATGAAGACCATTCACGACAACTCGGCGAAGGCCGCGGCGGAGTATGGTCTCGGGTACGACCTCGTGGCGGGCGGCAACATCGCCGGCTTCATGAAGGTCGCCGATGCGATGATGGCGCAGGGCCTCTTCTAAGGTCTTGGCGCGTCTCGCGCAAGCTGAGAGAGGCGCGGACGGGGATCCCGTCTGCGCCTTTCTTGTTTGAGGATGTGAACGAATGGAACAACGAGTCGGTTGTTTCGAAGGATGTGTGGTCATGAGACGATTGATGCTTCTTTGGATTCTCGCCGTCGGATTTGCGGCGATGGGCGGTACGGCGCGTGTGCCGGTGACGGACACGTTTGCGCTCGCCGGACTGGCGAATGAACAACAGGCGCAGACGATTGCCGCGGGTCGTTCTTTCACGGTGCCGCGTACGGTGAACGACCTTGTGACGTTGAAGATTTTCCTGCCGGCGATTGCCACGGGCGAATGGAAGGTGCCGGGCTGGAAGTCGGCGCGGTGCCGTGCGGACCGCGTGACGGCGGAGATCGTGTGTGCGGACAACGGCACGCCGTTCGTCCTGGGACTCGATGCCTGGCATCAGTTGACGTATCTGTGCGATGGACGCGTCTTGCTGAACGGGAAGCCCGTTGGCATGTGCGGTGCGGGTCCGCTCACGTTTGGCGGCGGGGCGATGCTCTATCTGGCGGATGTGCGTACCTACTCGGCGCTGGATCCGACGGCGAAGGAATTTGTTGAAAAGGGGGTCCCCCCGCCGGTGGTGCGTCAGGCGTGGACGGGCGGCGCGCGGACGATCGTGCGCGGGATTTCGCGTCCGATCGCGCATCGTCTGCCCGTGTCGGCGACGACGCCGTATACATTGGTGGCGGATGTGACGCTGCCCTCGACGAGTTGGAACGCCTGGCGGTGCGTCTATACGACGAGCCTTTCGCAGGATGCGTCGATGTGCGTGAGCCCGCAGAACCTGTTCGGCATCGGCGGCAAGTACCACAATGTGGGACTGAAGCCCGGTGCCTCCCGGCGTGTGGCGATGTCATTTGACGGCCGCGGACACGGAACGCTGGCCTGCAACGGACAGACGCTGATGACGATCGACCTGCCGAAGGCGGCGATCGTGGAGCCGGTGTTCTACGTGTCCGGCGACGAAAGCGGCGAGGACGGCGAACTCGACGTGATGCAGGTGATGATTTTCGATCAGGCGTTGTCGCCCGCGCAGATGGCGGCCTTGGGAGGGTGCGGCAAATGAACAGACGTCGTTTTCTCGGTATGATCGCGGCTGGAACCGCGTATTCGTTCACATGGCGCGTGACGGCGGCGGAGGCGCGCAAGTTCCCCGGCGGGGTCGATCCGCAGCCGCTCAATGCGGCGAAGGCGCTGCGCGGGGTCGATCCGCGTGCGCGCATTCAGACGAAGATTCCGCTCATCCGCAAGGGACCGAAACCGTTCTTCAATTTCGGCAAGGACGGGTCGTTCACCTTTTTCCAGGTCAGCGATGTGCAGGAACGAGGCCCGTTGCATCCGCGTTCGCGTGCGATATTCGACAAGGCCTGCCAGATCTGGCATCCGCAGCTCGTCGTGATGACGGGCGACAATGTGGACTGCGCGCATAGCCGCCTCGTCTTCGAGTCGACGATCCTGCCGATCGCGCGCATGTATACCGAGAACCAGGTGCCGTTCGCGCTGACGATGGGCAACCACGACACGCAGTTCTGGGGCGAGGGCTGGTATCAGGGAGCCGAGCAGTGGGCGCTGTGGAGCCGCGCCGGCGGACGCTACTTCGTCGACTACAACGAACCCGATCTGCCCGGCACGGGGAACGGTGTGATCAACATCTGTGCGCACGGCGACCTCGCGGGCCGGCAGCCGAAGTTCAACCTCTATCTGCTCGACTCGGGCGACTATGGTCCGCATGGCGGCTACGACGGGGTGAACACGCCGCAGATTCGATGGGTGGCCGAACGTCTGAAGGACCGGGTGCCGTCGCTCTTCTTCCAGCACATCCCCGTGTACGAAATGGACCTCGACAACGGCAAGGGCATTTTCACGGGCGCGGGTAAGCAGCGCCGTCTGGTGGCGGGACATGCCGTCGGCCTGTTCAAGGAGCCGCCGTGTCCGCAGGAGAAGCACGACTGGCCGCAGGCGCGCTATCTGGCGGACGGCAAGACGCTCTACCAGGTGTGGCGCGACAGCGGCTGCATGAAGGGGGCCTACTTCGGACACGATCACACGAACACCTTCGACGCCGTCAATGACGAGGGTGTGCGCCTCGGGTACTGCAAGTCGCTGACGAAGAACAGCTACAACGACGACAATCCCGGACTGCGCGTGTTCAAGATCTTTGAAAACGGGACCTTCTTCACGGACACGGTGAGCGAGCGCGCCCCCAACGGTACCGGTTGGTTCGGCCACCTCTCGCCACGTACGGTGTAATCTCGCCTTTGCCGCTCGGGTGATTATTTGATATAATAACCGAGCTATGAATAAGATCATTTCAAAGAGCCGTCTGTCTGAGACGGTTTTCCGGTTCGAAGTCGAGGCGCCGTTGATTGCAAAGGCGCGTCGTCCTGGGCAGTTCATCATCTTGATGGCCGACGCTGAAGGCGGCGAGCGTGTGCCGCTGACCATTGCCGACGCCGATGTCGCGCGCGGAACGATCACGCTGATTTTCCAAGCGGTGGGGGCGACGACGATCAAGCTTTCACGTCTTGAGGCGGGTGATTGCATCCCGGCGGTGCTAGGACCGCTGGGGCGTCCGACGTCGATCCGCGGCGAGAAGGGTACGCCGACGGGGCGCGTCGTCTGTGTGGGTGGCGGCATCGGCGTGGCGCCGCTCTACCCGATCGCGCAGGCGATGAAGGCCGCCGGCAATGAACTTACGGTCATTATGGGCGCACGGACGAAGTCCCTCTTCGTGATGGAGGACGAGATGCGTGCGCTCGCGGGCGAACGTCTCATTCTGATGACGGACGACGGCAGCGTGGGACGCAAGGGACTTGTGACGGAACCGCTGAAGGAACTGTGCGCGGCGGGCGGCATCGACGAAGTCATTGCGATCGGTCCGCCGATCATGATGAAATTCTGTTCGCTGACGACAAAACCGTTTGGCGTGAAGACGACGGTTTCGCTCAACCCGATCATGACCGATGGCACCGGCATGTGCGGCGGCTGCCGTGTGAGCGTCGGCGGACAGACGAAGTTCGTGTGCGTGGATGGTCCGGAGTTTGACGGACATCAAGTCGACTGGGACCAGATGGCGCAGCGCATGGGAACCTTTCGCGAACTTGAATTGAAGGCGAAGGAACATGTCTGTAACCTGGACAAGATGGCCGGCCTCGCCTGAACACGGACAGTGGAAGGATCGAGGATGAAAAAGTTGTTGAGTGTCGTGCTTGCGGTTTGCGCGAGCGCGGTGGGCGCGGTCGAGTGGCAGGGGCTTTCCGCGAGCAACTGGTATTCGGGCCGCAAGCTTTCTTCGTCGGATTTGATGGGCAAGGTCGTGCTGGTGGACATGTGGGGTGTCGACTGCGGTCCTTGTCGTGCGTTGTTGCCGAAAATGGAGAAGGTCTGGCAGACGTTCAAGTCCAAGCCGTTCATCCTGATCGGTTCGCATTGCCAGGAACGCCAGCCGGCGAAAGTGGCGGAACTGGTGGAGAAGTGCGGTCTTACCTACCCGATTTATGACGGCGTCCAGCTCGCGGGTGGTCCGGACAGCGGTTCGATTCCGTTCCTCTATGTGGTGGATGCCCGTGGCAAAGTCGTCTTCAAGGGTGTCGGTACGGGGGCGGAGCGCGGGGCGATCGAGGCGGTTGTCAATGCACTCGAAACGGCGATCGATCCTCGGAACCTTTGCGGGAATGTCACGCCTGTGAAGTTCAAGGGCATGCAGCGCCAGCTCGTGATGGGGCGTTCGGTCGAAAGCAACGTGCGGATTCTCAAGCAGGCGGCGAAAGGGACCGATGCGCGTGCACACGAAGCCGAGGCTTTGCTGAAGGCGATCGACGAGGCCAAAGAGGCCTTCAAAGACCGCATTAAAATGGAGCAGAAGGATCGTCCTTCGGCCGCGCTGGCCGACATGGCGAATTTCCGCAAGACCTGGCCGACGGACGGGAAGGCGTATGATGCGGACTACAAGGCCCTTGTCGCCGATACGCAGGTGACGAAGTGCGCGAAGGTGAAGCTCGTGTTGGACAAGTACCGCGATTTCGAGCCGGCGGCCGCTTCGGGTGCGAAACGTGCGCTTGCCGAAATTCAGGCGGCGATGCATGCCGCCGATTCGCTGAGCACGGGGTCGAATGCCGCCGTGGCGGCCGAAGCGAAGGCCTACGCCGACGAACTTGCGGAAATTTCAAAGGCGCTGGCTTCGCAGAATGCGGGCAAGTCGCGTTAAGTTCAGAGAAGGCACCTGAAGGGGAACAGGCGTGCAGAAGCAAAAAGTCAACTTCATCGAACGGCTCGAGCATTCGCTCGTCAAAGTCATCCAGCAGCCCGGGGCGGACCAGAACCAGCCGACGGGGATGCGGATCGTGCTGGGGGTGCTCTCGGGCATCTCCTGTATCTTCAGTGCGGTTGTGGCCATTCGCTACTTCTTCTACAAGGTGGGTATCCTCCGCCGCTTCCCGCTGGGTTGCCAGGTGATTTCGATCGGCAACGTGACGGCGGGCGGTACGGGAAAGACGCCTGTGACGGAAAAGTTCGCGCGCGAACTCACGGCGGCGGGACGCAAAGTCGCCATCCTTTCACGCGGCTACCGCCGGAAGGAGCGTCCTTGGTGGCAGCGGATGTTTTCGGATGTAGTCGAACCGCCGCTCGTCGTCTCGGACGGCAAGCGCATTCGGCTGGATGCCGCCACGGGTGGCGACGAACCGTACATGCTCGCCTCGAATCTGCCCGGCGTGTGCGTGATTGTGGACCGCAACCGCGTGAAGGCGGGGCGCTATGCGATTTCGCGCTTTGGCTGCGACACGCTCATTCTCGATGACGGATTCCAGTATCAGCGCCTGAAGCATTCGCACGAGGTCGTGCTTGTGGACAAGACGAATCCGTTCGGCAATGGACACATGCTTCCGCGTGGCGTCCTGCGCGAGCCGGCGGACCATATTTCGCGGGCGGACTTTATCTTCATCACGAAGTCCGACGGCAAGACGGAAGAGGTGATCCAGCAGATCCGGACGTACAACAAGAAAGCCGAGATCATCGAGTGCCGCCATGCGCCGCGCCTTCTCAAGGACGTGTGGAGTCGCGAGGAATTGCCGCTCGACTGGTTGAAGGGCAAGACGTTGACGACGTTGTCGGGCATTGCCGTGCCGCAGGGATTCGAAGATTCGCTTCGTAAGCTTGGCGCGAAGGTCATCTGGTGCGAACGCTACGCCGACCACCATCGCTACGATTCGTCGGAAATCCTCTATGCGCTCAACAAGACGGCCGACCTCAAGGCGGATGCATTGATTACGACCGAGAAGGACGCCGTACGTTTTCCGCGTTTTGAAACGACGCCTGTGCCGTGCTATTATCTGCGCGTCGATATCGAAATTCTCAAGGGAGCGGAAAATTTCGCTTCTGCCGTGGATCATATTTGCAATGTCAAACCGAAGCATTCTTAAGAACACCGCCGTTGTCGCGGTGCTGACGGCCTGTTCGCGCGTGCTGGGACTTGTCCGTGAAATGTTCCAGAGCCGATTGATCGGCGCGGGCGTCGAACAGAGCGCCTTTGCCGTCGCCTTTGCCATCCCCAACATGGCGCGTCGCATGTTCGGTGAGGGCGCGTTGACGGCGGCGTTCGTGCCGGTTTTCAAGGGCGAACTCGAAGCGGACGCCTCGCTCGCGCGGGCGCAGCGGCTGGCGCGTGCTGTGATGACGATGACGCTTTTGATGCTCGCGGCGGGCGTGGTGCTCGCGTGGTGCCTCATCGGAGGCGCGTTCTGGTTCGCGTCCGAAAGCGAACTGTTGGCGGGGAAGTGGGGGCTGACCCTCAAGTACGTGCGCATCCTCATTCCGTACATGCTCTTCATCTGCGGCGCGGCGTTCGGTATGGGCGTGTTGAACTCGTTCGGCAAGTTTGCGGCAGCGGCGCTGATGCCAAGCATTCTCAACATCGTGTGGATCGGCGTACTCGCGTACCTCTACTTCTTTACCTCGGGGGATGCGTCCTCGCCGCTCGTCGTGCATCGTCGTGTCGTCGTCGTGTGCGTGGCGATTCTCGTTGCGGGATTGCTGCAGATGGCGTTCATGCTGCGGGCGATGGCGAAGAAGGGCATTTCCCCGTGGCCGTCCTTCCAGGGGTGGAAGGATCCGAATACGCGTCTCGTCTGGCGGAATATGGCGATCGGCTGTGCGGGTGCGGGCGCGGTGCAGATCAACTACATGCTCGACCAGGTGCTCGCGCTCAAAGCGAGCGACTGGGCAGCGGGGGCGATCACCTATGCGGACCGCTTGATGGAACTGCCGCTGGGCATTGTCGGCACGGCGTTCGGCACGGTGCTGCTGCCGACGTTCTCGGGCTTCTTCGCGAAGGAGGATGTGGGAGGTGCCCGCGATGCCTTCGTCTCTTCGGTGCGGAATATGCTGCTCGTCGTATTGCCGGCGGCGATGGGCCTCATCATCTTGGCGCCCGAGCTGACGCGTCTGGTCTATCAAGGCGGACGCTTCGACGACGTGGCGACCGTGCGCGTGGCGCGTGCGGTAGCGTGCTATTCGCTTGGACTCGCGTTCTTCTGCCTGCAGAAGACGCTGACGCCGTGGTTCCAGGCGCAGAAGGACCTGAAGACGCCGCTCAAGATCGCGGTGCGGATGGTCTTTCTCAACGCGGCGCTCAACATTGCGGCGGTGTTCGGTTTGCCGGTCGAGTGGCGGCATGTGGGCTTGGCGGGGTCGACGGTTCTGTGTGCGGGTCTTTCCTGCCTTTGGCTGGCCGTCCTCGCGCGGCGGCGGAACGGAGCGCTCGGGTGGAACCGGCTGGTGCGTCCGATCGGCCTTATGCTGCTCGCCTCGGTCTTGATGGGCGGCGCGCTTGTGGTGTTGCGGCCGCTGCTGGCGCCGTATGCGGCCTCGAGCACGTGCGGTGAAATCCTGGTGATGGCGGCATATGTGTTCACTGGCATGGTGGTGTATTTCGTGTTCATGGGTCTCTTCGGACGTGACATCCTCCGTGGACTCGTCCGAGATTTCCGTCCCCGCCGTCGGTAGTTGTTCAATCGGAAATGAGGTTTGCGATGCTTGGACGAACGTGCGTTTGGTTGCTGGTTCTGGGAAGCTTCTTGGGTGGATTGGGCGCACAGGCGTATATTGTCGACTGGAGCTTGGACATTTCCGGTTCCTGGCAGGTGACGGGTAAAGGATTTGAAGCCGAGGTGATGTTGCCAGGAACGTTGGCGGATGCGAAACTCGGTGTCAAGCAGACGCCGGCGATGTGGGCCGCTTCCACCGACCGTCGCGTGAAGGGTGCGCTTACGCGTGCCTACCTCTATGAGGGACGTGCCGTCTATCGTCGGAAGGTGACGCTTCCTTGGCCAAGGGCTGGGGAGGCGCATCGAACGCTTGAAGTCTTCCTCGAACGTGTGATGTGGCGCAGCGAAGTGTTTTGGGATGGCTATTCTCTCGGGGTGTGCGATTCGCTCGCGACACCGCATGTCCATCGGATCCCCATGACGTTGGCGGATCGAGGCGAGCATACGCTTGAAATCGCCGTGGACAATTCCAACCTCTACGGACTCTCCGGTTGGAGCCATGCCTATGGTCCCGTGATGCAGTCCGTCTGGCATGGCATTTGCGGTACCATGGAAATACGGTCCTATTCGCCAACTGATCGTGTTCGGATATTCGCCACCTATGATCCCAACGGCACGAACCACACGGTGGATGTCGAGGTTCCCCAAGATTATGTGGTCAAGGCCTCTCTTCGACTCAATTTTGCTGACGATCTTTTCAGGTACACCGACCGGACGGTCATGCTGTGCAATCCGGAACGAATTCGTTCTCCCTATCTTACGGGAAGGAGCCTTTGGCGTTATCGGGTCGATCCCCAATATGCTTCGCGTGTCAGACCCTGGACGCCTGATTCGCCGAATCTGTATCTTTTCGGCAGCGACTTTAACGAAGGATACCCCGGGTTTTTCGCCGTCGGTTTTCGTTCGCTTGCGACACACGGGCGGACCTTTCTGCTGAATGGGCAGCCGTTCTTCCTGCGTGGCAATGTCGAGAACTGTCACTTCCCGCTGACGGGGGCACCGGCGACGGATGTCGAATCCTGGACGCGCATTTGGCGCAAGATGAAAGAAGACGGCTTCAATGCCATCCGGTTCCATTCGTGGTGTCCGCCTGAGGCGGCGTTTGAGGCGGCGGACGAGGTGGGGCTTTTCCTGATGCCCGAGGCGGGTATCTGGAGCGATGGCTGGAATGGCGGCGCGCGTGAGGAATTGCCGGGACGGTGCGGCCCTGTGGATCGGTTCATCCAGGAAGAACTCGCACGGATTCTTCATTACTACGGCAACCATCCGTCCTTCTTCTCGCTTGGCATTGGAAATGAATTTGCCTGGGGACGTGACGGCTGCAATTGGGAACGCCTCAATGCGTGGATGCGGATGAAGAAGGAAATCGATCCGCGCCATCTCTATATGATCGCCTCGGGACGCGGCTACCTGCCCGAGGACGGCAAGCCGGGCGATGACTTCTCGTCGTGCGGCTGGGTACCGGCACCGGGGGATAGTTTCGCCCACTGCGTCTTCAACAGCGGCAGCTCGTTTCCGAATGGTACGCGAAATGATTTCGAAGCAAGTTTCGCGAAGGCGCTTATCCCGCATGTGCGCCACGAGGTGGGCCAGTGGGCCGTCTACCCGCTGCGCGATGAACTGAAAAAATATACGGGCGTGCTGCGTCCGTTCGACCGAGAGGAGTTCGTGCGGCGCATGGATGCGGCGGGACTCTCCCGGCTCGAACGGCGTTTCCACGACGTCTCGGCGAAGATGAATCGGGTTCTCAACAAGGAGGATGTCGAATGCCTTTTGCGCACGCCTTCGTGTGCGGGATTCCAGATGCTCTCGGCGCAGGACTTCTCGGGCCAGGGCGAGGCACTCGTCGGCTGGCGCGACAGTTTCTACGACATCAAGCCCGGATTCAAGAGAATGAAACCGTTTACGTCCATCCTCGGGCCCGTTGCCTTTCTCGCGCGTTTCGATACCTCGTGTCTGACCGAGGGGGATGTGCTGTCCGTGGATCTGCAGGTGCGGAACCTGACATCCGCGTCTGTACCGGCGGGCACGGACTACGTGTGGACCTTCGCCCGCACGAACGGAACCGTGCGGCTCGCCGCGCCGCTCGCGCCGAATGAACTCCGAACGGTGGGCCGGCTCGCATTGCCGCTCAAGGGAATGAAGGGGACGAAGGCGTCCTTGACGTTCGGTTCGAACAACTGGCCGATCTGGGTCTATCAGAAAGAAACCCCGCAGCCGATCCCGTCCGAAATCACCGTCACGGCCGATCGTACCGTCGCCCTCGCTGCGTTGTCGGCGGGTCGACGCGTCATCTACACGGGCCGTACCAAAGATTGTGGGAAGGGGTCGTTCCGCAGTGTCTTTTGGAGTGCCGCCTGGTTCTCGCCGTCGGCAGGCGCCTTCGCGACGATGGGGTCGTGCGTCGATGCCAAACATCCGCTGTTTCGCGCGTTCACGACGGAGGATTGGACGGACCGTCAATGGAAGCGCCTCTGCGAAGCCTCTCGTCTGCATCGTCTCGACGGTCTGCCGACCACGTACGATCCGATTGTGCGCGGTGTTCCCGACTTCCATCATCCGGCGTCCGTGGCGTCGCTCTTCGAATTGTCATGCGGGAAAGGACGTCTTGTTGTGTGCGGGTTCCCGTTGGACGGAACGGCATGCGAGGAGATTCGCTTCCGAAACGCGCTCTTGGCCTATGTGAACGACAATACGGCATTTGCGCCGAAAGTGGAAGCACCCGCCGGATGGCTCGAAGCGCATCTCGTCCAGGAAGTCAAGGCCGCCATCCAGCCGCCGGCCGCCTTCAAGAATGCGCGTTTCTACATCGAGGCGCAAGCTCGTCTTGAGAAAGAGGA
>JAZUGW010000133.1:0-6011 GCA_045641465.1 Kiritimatiellia bacterium
TGACAGACCGCACGCACACGGCGCCGGCCTTCAGCGCGCTCTTCGCCGTCAATATGGCGCTCACGACGCAGAACGGATGGGTCTTCTCCGATGAAGAACTCAAGAGCTGGCTTGCGGAAACGGGATTCGATCCTGCGGATGCGCATCCGGTGCCCCCGCCGATGCCGCACTGGATCCTCAGTGCAGTCAAGGTCGAGTAGACGGGCGCGGCGAAGGGGACGAGATGGGTTGGACGATCTGTTTTGCGGCGGCTTTATGCACATTGACGCCCGTCAATAGTCTGCCGTTGCCGGCATCATCGCCCGTCACGGGACCGACGGAAGGGCTGAGTGCGCTCACGCATTTTGCGGGCGACATGTATTTTGCCGTGTGCGACAAGGGACATCCGCGCCATCTGCAGCGTCTGACGATCGGAATCGACCGCGCGTCGGGCGCTGTGACGAATGTCGTCTGCGAAGGAACGATGGAACTGGCAAAGGGTGACGACTTTGAGGGCCTCGCGTGGGATGTGGCATCTGGATGGCTTTGGGCGGCGGATGAAACCGACAATTCCATTCGCGCGTTTCTTCCCACGGGAAAAGACACGGGCGTGTCGGTCGACGTGCCGTTCATCTTTCAACAGCGGCGAATCAACTTTGGTTTCGAGTCGTTGGCATTGGACGCCGAGGGCAAAAACATGTGGACCTGCAACGAAGATGCGCTCGTATGTGACGGTTCGCGCGCGACGACGGGGAAAGGGTCGGTCGTGCGCTTGCAGCGTTTCTCGCGTCGGTCGCCGAAGGGCGCTTGGCATGCGTCGGGCCAGTGGGTCTATCCGGTCGACAGTGTGGCGGGACGTGATTTCGCCCATAAATCGCGCAGTGGCGTTGCGGATCTGCTCGTCTTGGACGATGATTCCATCCTCGTGCTTGAACGAGAAATGAGCATCCGAAAAAAGGCGGTAATGCCGTCTTTCCGCTGTCGCCTCTACCAAGTCGATTTTGCGGGGGCGACGGATGTCTCGACGGTGCCGTCGTTGTCGCGTGCCACGTACCGTCCCGTGACGAAACGGCGTGTCTTCGGTGCGCAGACGGGTTTTGCCATGTTCGAAGGTATGTGCTGGGGACCGACGCTCACGTCCGGCACACGCACGATCCTGCTCATTTCAGACGCAGGTTCCGGTGCGGTCGGCTGCATCCGTTCGTTCCGCCTCGTGCGATAAAAAGATGTTGAAAATGGCAGTTTCCAGGAACTCTGTCATAGACATCTAGGTGTTGATTTGCTAAACTACGTGCTGAGTGCCCTTGGGAAATGAGGGATGATTCCAATTAGTTTCAAACTCGAAGGAGAACGTCAATGTCAAAGCGAACATATCGGTCGGTATGGATGGGGATCCTCTTGACTTGCGGTTTGGTTCCGTGTGTGCAGGCGGAACTGGTGGCGAGCTGGCGGTTCGATGACGCAGCGAATCCGTTGAAGGCGACGGTCGGCGAAGATGCCGTTGTCGGCTATGCGGCGGGGAAGGGGTCGAACGTGCAGTCGGGCCTGGGCGCGACCTATCTGCTCTCGGCGCCGCCGGAAGGCGACACCGAGGCGGCCACGGCGGCGGGCAAGCTGGTGCCGGGCGATGGGGCGATCGCCATTCCGAAGAGTTCGCATCTGCGCTTGCCGATTCCGAAGTCCCGGTTGGCGAACCACAACTGGACCATCCGCACGCGTTTCTACGTGCCGGCATCCGCTGATGGAGCCTTCCATGCCTTCTTCGAACGCAACGCCAACAACAACGACAACGATGCCGATCTGTTCATCCGCAGTCAGCGGAGTGGTTCGACGAGCAAGCGCATCGGCGGCGGCTGGATGGGTTCTTTCGCACAGGGATCGTCTGGTTATAACGGTCCCGAGGTTTCCGCCGGCGTGTGGCATACGCTCATCATCGCCCAGGGCAATGCCCGCTGTACGGCGTGGCTGGACGGTAAGGCCATCAACTACCGAAACGGTGCGACGAGCGGCATCGACTTCTTTTCGGGCTGCACGGCCGACTTCCTCCTCTGGAGCGCCGATGGCGATGGCGACGACGGACTCACCTATTTTTCGCAGATCGACATCTTCGACGAGGCGGTCGACCCCGAGATGGGCGAACTCAACATCTCTCTGCCGAAGCCGACGGGCGAGTGGCGTTTTCCGAAGGGGAATGTCCTCAAGGGCCATATCGGACCCGACCTCGAGAAGTTCACGAACTCCGGCAAGCCCGTTTCATTCCAGGAGATCGACGGTCCTGTCCCTGGTTCGGCCGCGCTGCGCTGCGGCACATGGAACTGCCTCAAGTGCGTGCACGGCACTAAACCCGGCGGGTCCTACACGATGGTGCTCGACGTGCGCATTCCCCGCACGAGCGATGTGGGCGGTTACCACGCCTACCTTTGGAGAGGATCGGGCGACGCCATTGCCTTCTATTACAAGAATGCGACGGATCTGCTTGAAATCTGGTTCCGTTCCGGCAAGCGGAATACGAACGGCGGTTTGTACGTCGACCAGTGGGCACGCATCGTCCTCGCGACGGGGCCGACCTCGGTCGGCGGGCACAAGTACCTCTATGTGAACGGCAAGCAGGTCGAGGAGACGGCCTACAATACCGCCGCGCTGTCGCTGCTCTCGAACAGCGTGTGCTACCTGCTGGGCGATGACAGCGGCGAAGACCACACGATCGACATCTCGTATGCGGCGTTCTACGACGTGCAGCTTTCGCACGAACAGATTGCGAAGAACTTTGCGCGGCCGATTTCGTATGACGCGAACGAGAACATGATTCCTTCGCAGGCGCCGACGGGCGTGTGGACGCCGACGGGAACGGAGGAACTTGGCACCTCGGCGGAGACGACATTCGGCGTGCCGTTCGTCGCGGAAGAGAACGGCTACTCGACGACCCGTGGTGCGGCTCCGGCGTCCGAAACGTCGACGATGCTGTTCGACGTGAAGCTGCCGGCGGATCGGGCGCAGGGCTTCATGCTCTACGGCAATACGACCGGCGAGTATGTGGGCATCTACAATTCGGCTTCGTCACTCAACGGGTCGATCTTCGCCACGACTACGCCGGCTACGTGGGAGACGAGCGGCTGGGCGAACAACCTCTTCGGCTATTGGACCTATGAGTCGATCCCGCGCGACGATGAGTTTCACCGTGTGGCGATTGTGCGTAATGCCGGTTCGAACATGGCGCAGTACTTCATCGATGGCCTCTGGCGCGCGCACGTGAACGAATACGACGGCACAAAGGGCACGTGGCTGCGGCCTACGCGCGTGATGAAATATCTGCAGAACGTCGGAGCCAATGTGTCGCGCGTGGTGACGTATGACGTCAATCTGCTGCCGGCGGAAATCGCACGGCTGGGTTCGCTTGCCGCACCGCCGTTGACGCCGAGCGAAGTCGGGCCGACGGTGGGCGTGAGCATTTCGAACGATGTGACGGAAGTGGATGCCGTTCTCGAAACGGTGACATTCGTGGTACCGTACGAGCTGGGGGCGGTGAATGGCAGCGTCTCCATCGACTATGGCGACGGCACGGGTGATGTTAAGGCCGCCCTCACGGGGACTGGCACGCTGACGTTCTCGCACGTCTATTCGGTTGCCGGTGAAATGACGGTGACCGTGCGCGCAATCGACCCGTCCTTCACCACGGGCACGGCCACCACGTCGATCACGGTCAAGGCGGTGGATATCACGAGCGACGCAGTGCTCACGGAGATGCCGTGGCTGCAGAACGTCTACACGAATCGCTTCAGCGTCATGTGCGAGGCGGCGCAGGACTATCCGGGCCTGCAGCTGCAGTGGGGCGAGGACTTCGCGAACACCACGCCGTTCACGAGCGAAATCGCGGCGACGGGACGGTACATTTTCACGGCGCGCGTGACGGTGGAAAATCAGGAGGGTGCGGAGATCCCGTGCCGTCTTGCCATGAACGGCCTGCCGCTCACGGGAACTTCGACGGCCCGCACGGTGAAACTGTGGTCGAACGAAACGAACCCCAACGGGTTTACGGCGGTCGTCTGGGGCGACAACCAGCAGGGCGGCCTTGCCGGCGACTGGGATGCGGACAAGTTCGCCTATGTGACGTCGATTTTCAACCACATGCTGACGCGCAATCCCGACTTCGGCATTTCCACGGGCGATATGGCGAGTTCGGCCGACTACGCCAACCAGATCAGTCCGCTGATCCTCCAGCGCACGAATCGCATTCTGGGACAGCAGGTCCCGTACTATGTGGCTTTCGGCAACCATGACACCAGTTACCTCGAGAACCGCAAGTACTTCTCCAATCCGTCCGAAAACGACCCGGCCTACGGAACACCGGGCGAAGGCAACTTCTATCTCTACCGTGACAACGTGCTGATGGTGTTTCTCGACAACAAGATCTACACGTCCACAGACACGCAGGCATGGCTTGCGAACGTTCTCGGAAGCGAACGTGCGCAGGCGGCGAAGTTCCGCCTGGTCTTTGTGCATGTGCCGGTCTATCTCGAACTCTGGGGCGGCAACAACAATACGACGTTGAAGGCCATCTACAACCAGTATCATGTGGACGCGGTGTTCTCCGGCCACATGCATGGCTATGAGCGTATCGAGGGCGCGGAAGACACCTTCGTGCAGCTGACGAACGGCTGCGTGGGCTACCTTGACCGCATCGAGCAGGTGAAGGCCAACTACGGCGACCAGACGAAGGTGGGCGGTCATAACGACATGCCGTACCTCTGGGCGCGTCAGGCGCTCGACGGTTCGGGACTGGGACTGGCGGAACCCGTGCGCGCGGGCCTCGTGCAGAGTTATGGCGAACTGCAGGTGAAGGGCGATGTGCTCACCTATCGCGCCCATGCCTTCAATGCCGACGGTTCGTACATCGGCGTGTGCGACAGTGTCACGCTCAAGGCCCGTGCAACGGGTACGGGCGGCATGGTTCCGCATACGGCGGAGGCCGCCGTTGACGTTCCGTCCGGTGCGGTGCCGGCGAATCTGATCGACGCTTCTGCGTTTGTGACGGTCGGCGCCGCCGGCGTGTCCAGCACGCACGGCACGCTGGGCGGCCCGGTGCAGCTCGCGTCCGCCCCGGTCACGAAGGCGCAATGGGCTGCGTTCGAAGCGGCGCGCGGCAACACGGTCGAGGTCCCGGCGGAAGAGGCGAACGCGCCTGCGTGCGGAATGACGCGGTACGAGGCCGAGGCGTTCATCGCGTGGGTCAACGGCGAGACGGAGACGTATCGTCTGCCGACGGAAGCGGAGCTCGCAACGCTCTTCTTCTATGATGGCGAACAGGAAAAGTGGAACCGTTCCTGCCCTGCGGGCGCGGTGTCGGAGTGGACGAGTTCGGTCGATCCGGTCCATGGCTGGTGCTGCATCATGGGCGGCAATGCGCGCGCGGTGCCGGGAACCTGGACGAGGCTCTTCGACCATCCTTGCATCGCTTCGCCTGGCTGCTCGGCGGACTATCTTGGCTTCCGTCTCGCGAAGGTTGAAGGGACGGTGCCCGAACCCCAGCCGGGGGCGGGCGGCATGACGACGGACTTCCAAGGCAATCTCGTCTTGCAGGGCCGTATGGAAGGCGGTACTGTCACATCGGGTACGGGGCTCGAGGTCAAGGCCAACGGTACGGTCACGTTCCGTTCCCTGCAGCTGATAGCGGGCGGCATGCATGTCGTTTCCAGCGATCGCCTGCTGCATCTCGCGGGGGACAATGACTGTTCGCTGGCAGACTTCTACATCAACGGTACGTCTGTCACGGGCATCGTCTGCGCGGCCGGCGTGTCGTCCGCGTCGATCACGGTGAAGTCCATCTGGCAGGATGCGATCAACCGTTTCTTCGTCGTTGGTCCGGGCGTGACATTGCGCACGGTGGGCGACTTCACTTCACCGGGCACGGATTCGAGCGCCACGCCGACGGCGCCGATCATGGTGGACGGCGTGTGCGAAATCGGCGGCATCTATCGGACGATGGCCGACAACTGGGCGCATGTGCTCCGCGAGGGCCATCTGCGCGTGGGCGG
>JAZUGW010000134.1:0-2678 GCA_045641465.1 Kiritimatiellia bacterium
GCCGCGAACGTCTTGGGGTCGATCTCGCATCCCACGATGGGCGCGGAAGACGCCTTCCCGTGCAAACATGCGGGGCCGCCACCCCAATACAGGAAGAGGCGATTGCCGTCCGCAAAAAACGCCGAATCGACGGAACCGGGCACCTTCTGCGGCAACTTCTCCCATTTGCCCTTTAGGAGATCGACCGCACGGTGAATCGTTCCCATGCGGGACGAGAAATGAAGCTTGCCATTGATCTCCTCGACCGTCGGCGCCCATTCGGTCGTCGGAATCTGGGGATCTGCGATCCATTTCCAGTGGGCAAGATCGTCCGAAACGAAATAGCCACCCGCATTGGTACCGAACAACCAGTACTTCCCGTCATGGAGAATGATTTCCGGATCGGCCGGCGATCCGTTTCTCACCGGCAGCAACAGATAGTTGATATCAATCGGGTTGACATAGGTGGCCTGCGCCCGGGCTTGGAGTCCACAGGACAACGCCGCAATCGCACCCAACACCACAGACAAGGTTCTTGTCTTCATGACATTCGCTCCTTACTCTCTCGTCAACTACTTCTTCGCCGCGTTCTCCGCGCCAGTCGAAATCTTCTGCGAAACGATCTTGCCGTCCCTCCAGGAGAAGGAGACCTCGCCGCCGCCACGAACGCGGAGTCCCCGCACTGAACCGTTCTTCCAATCCGGCGGCAGGGCCGGGAGCAGTTCCACCAGGGGCTTGCCGTTCTTGTCGAAACGATGACTCTGCACCAACATCTCGGCAATGCCGGCGGTCAAGCCGAACGTGGCATCGATCTGGAAAGTCCGCCAGGTAAACAGGTTCGCATGCATGCCGAAGGGTCCGTTGCCCACCTGCGGACGCAAATAGCTGTTGATGATGTCGGCGGCCTTGCTGCCGTCATGGAAACGCGCCCACTCGCAAATCCTCCAACAAGCCGGCCAGGAGCCGATGTCCGTGTTTCCGCGGGCCGTCAGAGATTTCTTCGCCGCCGCGAAGAGTTCGGGCGTTTCCGGGGTGATCTCGTCACCGGGATAAATCGCCCAGAGGTGCGAGATGTGTCCGAACTGATTCTTCGGATCGTCCTCGTCCTCAACCCACTCCTGAAGCTGTCCCCACCGGCCGATGCGGCTCGGGGCAAGCCGAGGAAGCTGTTCGCGGATCTTCGCCAGCAACGGATCGGACTCCTGTCCCAGCTCCTTCGCCGCGGCGAGCACCGCCTTGTAGATGTACCGGACAATCTGCATGTCGATCGCCGGTCCTTCGCGAAGCCCGCCATGTTCCGGCGACATGGAAGGATTGGTCACCAGCTGTCCGTGAGCGGCCGAGGCACGACCGCCATATTCGACGAGCGCGTCGGTGAAAAATTCCGCCGAACCCCTCAACGTCGGCCACATCTGCCGAAGAAATTCCCGGTCGCAGCCGAACCGGTAATGTTCCCAGATGTGCGTTGCCAGCCACGCGCCGCCCGCCTGCCAAGTCCCCCAATAGGCGTCATCGAACGGACAAGTTCCGCGCCAGAGGTCGATGTTGTGGTGGGCCATCCAACCGCCGGCGCCATAGAGCGTACGGGCGGTCTTCGCACCGCTCACCGCGATTTCGTCAAGGAGCCTCATCAACGGCAGATGGCACTCCCCGAGGCCGCACACCTCCGCAGGCCAGTAGTTCATCTGGGTGTTGATGTTGATCGTCATGCTGCATTCCCACGGGGGATTGAGCTGGTCGTTCCACAATCCCTGCAGCGTCGTCGCCTCGCCGGAACGATCGGGACGGTTCGCGGCGATCAGGAGATATCTGCCGTAGTCGAAATTCAGCTTCACGAAGGCGGGGTCCTTCTCCACCGGCTGTCGCGCCAGACGCACGCGCGTCGAGAGCTGCGCCAAACCGGGTTTCCCCTCCAACTGGAGTTCCACCCGGTCGTAGAGTTTCCGCCAAGCGGCGAGATGCGAAGAACGGACCTTCGCGTAGCCGGCACGTTCCGCGTCGGCCAAGGACGCAGCGACTTCCCCACGGTAGTCGCCGCCGAGTTTCCACGGCGAAACGACATCGGTCGCGGCGGCGAGATAGACCGTGAGCGTACGGTCGTTTTCCCTGACCAGCCGGATTTCCGCGGCATAGCTGATGCCATCGCCAGGGAGCCGGCCTGAGAACTGTCGACCATCCGCCGCCACCTGGGCATTCTGATGCGGGGAGGAAAGCGCAACATCGAATTCAAGTGGTTCCTTCGTGGTCAGGTGATGGACGATGATCCCGGGCCGGTCATAAGGTGCGAAAGTCTCGCAGACCAGGAATCCGTCGTCGTAGACATGCATGCCGTCGCGGAAGACGAGTCCGCGCCGAAACGAGGCGGTCGGCGAGAGTTTCCTCGGCTTGATCACCAGATCGCCAAAGGGTTGGTATTTCTCCTCCTTGACCGGATTGGCGACGAATTCACGATTGGCGAGCTGAATCGCCTCCTTGCTCTTGCGTTCACGGACCAGCTGCCGGATTCTCGGCAGCGCCTTCACGGCGTTCGGGCGTTCGTAGGCGTGCGGTTTCCCCGTCCAAAGGCGGGAATGGTTGAACTGAAGGCGTACCTGGTCGGGCGAGGCGAAGACCATTGCTCCGAGCTGTCCGTTCCCGATTGGATAGCCCTCATTCCAATCCTTCGCCTTTCGGTCGTCCCACATGTCCGGCCCGGCCCA
>JAZUGW010000135.1:0-15172 GCA_045641465.1 Kiritimatiellia bacterium
CAATGGAGTTGGGGATGCCGTCCATGTCCCAGTCATCGGGATGCACGCGCTGGAACACCACTTCGCGCGTGCCAGCGCCAACTTCGACGAAGCGATTCGTACCATCCACCACCAGCCCCGCCGTGTAAGTCACATCCCCGACATTGGCAAGATCGTAGCGCAGAGCGACTTCGCCCGTGTGGGGGAAGAGCTCCATCTGCACGCTCGCAATCTTCGTCGGATCGTCGCCGATTGCCGCGTTCTCGAACGTGACCACAAGTCCGTCGACATCGTTCGTCGCACACCACGCCCGACTCGCCGCGAGGTTGTAACGCGACCAGTTCGAAGCAGGGCAGAGCGCCAAACGTTCGCTCAACAAACGAATCTCGTTGGCTCGGCTGTTGAACTTCGAACGAAAGTACCCTTCCACCCACGCAAAACCATTCGTCCAACCGATGTCGCCGTAGGTGAAGCGCCACCCGTCGAACGGAATCTTCCAACTACCCCATCCCGCGCCAAAGTCCCGCGCATCCTCCCACACCGTCGCGTGCGGCGGCATCGTGAACGTCGAAGATGCCAACACATTCGAACTCACGGAAACGACGCACCATTGGTTTGAAATGTCTTCATCCGTAACGAAGGAAACCGCCGGCGGCGGGTTGCCAAGGCGCAAACCTAGCAAGGGGAGTGCAGGCGGATTTGGCGGAGCGTTCGTTCCCGAATCATCTCCTCCGACCTGTTCGACACCATTCGTACCCCCCTCAACTTGTCCAACACCGTTTGTATTCGAAAGATCTCCGCCGACCTGCTGCGTGTCGTTCGTCTTGGCACCTGCGACACGAACGCTCGTCACGACCATTCCGCCAATGACGAGCGATCCTGCAAGCCCCAACGCCGTAACGCACTTTGCCCCACCGGAAATGACCCTCGCCCCGCGTGTGACGATGTAAGCGACGAATCCAACCCCGACCACTGTCGCGCAAGCGTAGACCGTATTGACACAAATTGACTGAACACTTTCGACCATGATTGACGAAGCCCCTCTATTTTACTGTCTCAAGAAACCATACGCATAAACTTTCGGGCGGAGTTTGTCACCGAGGGATTTGTAGGCGGATTCGAAGGTTGGGAAGAGTGCTTCGAGCCAAGCTTCGCCTCGAACCAGACCTCTTTCGTCTTTTTCATCTTCTTGCACTCCTCAACCAAGTGCCGCCGTGTGAGTGGAGGTACGGTTGCCCCCGAAGCCGCATCGGAATTCTTCCGTGGCGGGGCGATTGGTCTGACCCAATCGGGCCGGATTTTTCGCTTGGCATCGAAATCCCAGCATTCGAAGACAATCCACTTCTCGTAGACCTTGACAATGTAGCCGTGGCGGGTGGGACAATCCTTCCGCGAACACGGAATCTCAACGCTCTTCATCCGCGATCTTTCACTGCGAACGGCAAAGTTGATATTCGTATGCGGCGTATGCCAATGTCCGAACAAGTTGATGCCCGTCGAGAAGTTTTTGCTGAAATGTCCGCGCGCACGGGCCGTCAAGATCGAATGGGTCAGCACAAACAACGGCTCGTCTTCCTTGATTACGCCGCGAGCCTTAAGCTGCGTGGAAAAAGGGATCAATTCGCTGTAGTCCTTTTCAGACCAATGGTTGGCGAGAAAATGGTACCCTTTCACCTCGTAGTGACAACAATGCTTGAATCCTTTGTCCGTCAAGGGGATCCCCCAGATGCGCTTCCACTGCCGAGGCATGTCACGGCAGAGCATCTTCGTCTTCGCAACCTCCGAACTCTTATACACCGCCAAGGACTTGTCGTTCACGTCAAAGTAGTCATGGTTGCCGGTGACGAAAAGCTTGGCGACCTTCTTCCCGTTCGGAAGCGAATCCTTCGGGAACACACGGTCCCAGACCACACGCGAAAGTTCCATCTCACGGATGTGCCCCCGATGCGCCCAGTCGCCACAGTGCACAACTGCATCGACATTCGCATCGCGAAAGCATTTCAGCGCCTGTTCGAAACCTTCTCCGTTCAAACGTCCAGAGAACCCTCTCCCGCGGAAGGACATCATGATATGCGTATCGCTGACTGCGCCGAAAACGAGTTTGGGAACTTCGTTCGTCGCCGGCCCTACGGCAGCCTGGACGAACGAAGCGACCCCAATGGCCAGCGCCAACACGAACGCCTTCAACGAGTCAGTAAAAAGGCTTCTCATTTCTTCGCCTTGAATGCCTTGCGGACTTCCTCGACGACCAGTTTCGGACGCCGGTAAAGGTCATAGAGACCACCCGTGTTGATTCCGTACGAGCGCATGATCATCCCCGGTGTGCGACGCGTGTAGGTCTTTGCGTCGGTGAACTGCCAGATGGCGATACCCGAAATTTCAGGATTGGCGAAGATCTCCTCCAGCATCAATCGCTCGTACTCGGCCTGGAAGTCCTCGGAGTACTGCGACTTGCCGCGCGGATCGCGCGCGCCATAGTCGGCCTTCACGCCCGTCTCGCTGACGATGATCGGACGCTTGTCTTTGTAGACCGAACGAAACCGCTTGACGACCTCGTCATGGCACCGGCGGATGTTCGCGCGCAGTTCCTCGGTTGAACCGGTCGACAGCTGGTGGGAATACCAGCCCGGATAGACGTTGTACGCGATCAAATCGGTATTCGCGTGCGAGATGTCATCCTTCCAATGGCTGCAGGCAAAGGTGACGAGATGACCGGAGTCCTCGGCGCGGATGGTCTGGATGAGACGGTCGACAAGCTTCTTGCACCCCGGGCGCCCCGACTGCGGTTCGTTGAGGAAGGCGCTGATGATCACCGACGGATGGTTGATGGAATTGCGCACCATCAACCGCGTCTGATATTCTTGTAGACTGCAGAAATCGGGATCGTCAAACTGTTTGGGGCCATTCCCCCATCCCAGCGACTCCTCCCACACGAGTACACCCAGTTCGTCGCAGAGCGTCAGGAAGTCGTCATTCTGCGCATAGTGGCTGCCACGGATGAAATTCCCCCCGAGGTCCTTGAGATTGCGGATGTCTTCGTACATTAACTGCTTCGGCGTCGTCACCCCGAATTCGTAGTGCGACTCGTGACGATTGACACCCTTCAAGTAGACCTTCTGTCCATTGAGCGTAATCATGCCATCGGCGGTGCCGACCTGACGAACGCCGAAGCGCGCCGTCGCCGAACCGAGTTCAGCGCTTCGCACATCCACCGTATGGAGATTGGGCTTTTCGGGACTCCAGAGCCTGAACCCGGGAACCTTCACCGTCGCGCGACGCGCCTTGAAGGCGACGGTTTGCGGCTGGCCTCTGTCGAAGGTAACTTCAGCGGTGAAGTCCTCCGGTCCCCGCTGGGCAAATACGGCCTCCAGCTCGATTGTTCCCGTCTGATAGTTGCGCGTACGGACCAACACGCGGCGCAAATCCGATTCCCGGTTCTGCACGTCGAGCCAGACGCCGCGGTGGAAACCGCCGAAGGCATAGAAGTCGTAGAAATCCCAGAAAAGCTTCACCTTCTTGTTGTCCACGATCGAGTCCACGGCGGCGACAAGTTCGTGGTCGCCCGCAGCCAGCGGACCCGTCGCAAACTCGAAACGTCCCCAAGGCAGACGACTGATGCCGATCTCGCGTCCGTCAAGCCAGTATTTCGAACGCACACTTGCGCCGTCGACAACGAGGAATCCTCCCGGCGCCGCCTGCGCAAGCGTGAAGCGGCGACGGTAGCACCCCGTACCACGCTGGTTGTAGTAATGCGACATCGCATCCCAGGCACCGGGCACGATCATCTTGTCAGTGGGTTGGAAGTCGGGCAGAACGAGCGACTCAAGCGATCGGTTCTGTTCAAACCGAAAGTCCCAGATGCCGTTCAACTCGATCTTCTCCATTCCCGCGACCGATAGTCCCGCGAACGCAAGAATCCCCACAACAACATTGTAGTAGGCCCGGCGGAGGAGGTTCTTCCTCCGCGCAAGCGTAAAGTCCGTGACGCCGTACATGATCTTCTTATGTCTCTCCATGCTGATTAAACCAAATTCTCCACACATTCTCTCATTCAAACATTCTCTCATTCAAACATTCTCTCATTCAAACATTCGAACATTCAAACATTCCCTCATTCGAACATTACCGAATGAAGAGGACGGTGCTACCAGTGTAGCGCAGCACACCATCAGTCATTATCCAGGTCGAACGTCCTGCCTTGAACATGCCGTTCGGTAGATAGAAGTAAAGGTAGTCATTCTCGGCAATGCCTACACCCGCATAGGTGTAAACAGGTCCGTTGTCCTTATATTCGAGACGAACGTTCGTTGGGTCGGCAAAGGACGTCTTCTTGAACACGGCTTGCCACACGCGGTTGCTATTCCCGTCCTGCGGATTGATCTGAATGCCATTCGGCACGTAAACGCAACCTCCCGTGATTTCGACCTGCTTGAGATTGACCGGCGTCGTCCCCGTCTCCTCGCCGCCAATGGACCACATCGAACCCGTCGCCTCCAACGTACCGCCGGAAATCTTCACCGTGGTGTCGTAGGGAAGGAAGTTCTGATTGCCGGGTTCGCGTCCACCACCGCCGATCCCCACATGTTTACCGCGGGCAATGACCGAGCCTCCGGTCTGTTCGTACGAAACGAGATATCCTGCCTTGCCGCCATTGTGGCGGCAACCACCGCCGCCAATCGCGGCACCCACATAGTCGTACACCGGCGCGGCCGTCGAATCGGCCACGAGCGTGCCGCCGGTGATCTTCACCGGACCGCACCAGCCGCCTTCGTACGCACCTTGCGAACCACCACCGCCGCCACCCACGCCTGTCGCGCCGATAGCCGTCACCGAGCCGCCGGTCTGGACATAGCTCTTGAGCGAACCGCCCTTGCCCTTCCAGGCCATCGCACCACCGATGCCGGCGCCTTGATTGCCACCTGCAATGGCCGTCACCGTTCCGCCGTTGATCACGAATTCACCCGTCGTGCGGTCCTCTCCGCCGTCGCTCACGCCGGTCCCGATGCCGGCGGCCTGATTGCCGCCATTGGCGATGATCGTACCACCGTTGATCGTGATGTTGCCACAACTCTGGGCACCGCCGGAACCGATTGCCGCCGCATGGTTGCCGCCGGCCGTCGTGATCGTGCCTTCGCCGTCAAGGGTCAACGAAGATCCTGCAGGAACAGTCAACGCCGCACTGTTTGCGCCAGTGGCCGTCAACGCGTTCTCGCCCTTGACCATCACCTTCGCAATAAGACCGGTTCCGTCGGAGTTGTACGGACAGCTCGCCTTGATCACACAATTCGAGAACGTAAAACCAACGGAGACCGACTTGTCGTTGACGCGGATGTCGCGCGCGGTTTCCGCACCTTCCGACGTCAGAATCGCATTCTGGCTTGCTTTGCAGAGGCGCACGTTGCGCTGACGAAGGTCATGGACCATAGGCTCTGCCGCCGTTGAAACATCGTACTCCGTCAGACCGTCGCCGTAGGGGTATTTGCCCACCGGCAACCAGACATGGGCGAATCCATCGCCATTCGCCGTGGTCGTTCCACCCGGCGCGTATTCAACAGAATAGGGATAGTCAAGATGCGCCACCACACTCGTGACCGCCCCCCAAGAGGCAACGACATTCGCATCGTACACCGGTCGGTCGCCATTGTCCACCCCATTCACCGGCCGGATCTGCATCGGCGAACTGGCATAGATATTGCCGCCGGTGATCTCGATGCGGCCAAGATTCAATGCCGTCGCCGTGGCCGCCTCGGGTCCGCCGATTCCATACTTGGACGCCGTCAGATTCACCAATCCTCCTGAAATCTTCACGATCCCAGTTCCCGCCACCGAAAAATTCTTCGAATTCTTGCCGCGTCCGGACCCAATGGCGACCTCGCTGCTCTTGCACGTCACCTGGCCACCGGTGATTTCAATTCGGCCCACCTGGCCATTGCCGCCATCCGCATTGCGGCTGCCGCCTGTACCGATGGCGGGATTGTACGAATTGTCCGTCACATTGGACGCATCCGCGGTAACCGTGCCGCCCGAAATGAGAATCGTGCCCACATCGCCGCCCTTGCAGACCGCGCCACCGCCGCCAGCCCCCGTGCCGATTGCCGCGCCACCCTTGCCAGTCGCCGTCAACGAGCCACCCGTCATCTCAAAATAGACGAGGCGTCCGCTCGGCTTGTTCCACGGGCTGCCCGAACCGATGCCCGCACCATAACTCGTCGCTTCGGCCACCACGGTTCCACCTGTGATCTTCACATACGTGCAGTCACCGCTGTTCTGGTTGTCTTCACAGCCAACGCCGATGGCGGCTCCCTGCTGTCCGCCAGTCGCCTTGAGCGTACCGGCATTGATCGTGATGTGTCCGCTCGACTGGCGCGCGGCACCACCCAGGCCTGCCGCCTTGTACTGCGCCACCGCCTGGATCGTCGTATTGGTGGCATCCATCACAAAGGACGCGCTACCCGGCACGGCAATGCCCGCGCCACCGGTGCCGCTGCCCAACTTTGTGCCACCGGTTGCCGTGAACGTGCCGCTGCCCGCCAGAAAATGAAGCGACGCCCCGTTTTCATTCAACGCCACCGCAGCAAGTCCAGGATTCGCCGTCAGCGTCGTCGTACCGAGATTGTCGGCCGTGACTTGCGCCCCTGCACCGATGACCACCGGCGCCGAATTTGCCGGCGTGGTGATCGTGCATCCTCCGAAGCGCAGATGTACGGACGCATTCGCAGGCACCGTCACAGGTAGCGTGCCACTGCCGTAGAGATGGTACTTCTTTCCGCTCTCGCAGGTCAAAGCACCTGATCCCACATTGTAGTAGACCCAATCGTCGGCAACCGCCACCTTCAAGGCAAGCCGGTTCTCTTCGCGGACGATTTCGGCAACAAACGTGTCCAAGAGATTCGTCACCGTCAACGGGAACTCATCCTGTTCCACACCCTCGGCAAGCGTTCCCCAGGAAAGGAGCGGATAGACTCCGGGCTGGACAATCGAAGCCGCATCCACCGTCACCGGCACCTGCGACAGTCCTTCACCGAAAGCCAGCGTACCCGTCACCATGAACGGCACAACCGTCGTGTCGAGTTTTTCAAATGTCAGCGTCGTACCCGCCGCAAACGTCACATCGCCGCGCGACTGCGTGCGGTATTGCGAGGGCGAACCCGCCCGCAATGCGCCGGAAGCGGTGACCGCCGTGGGAATCGCCCACTTCGCCGCCAGGTAATTCTCGACTTCCACGCATTGATCGAAAGTGAGCTCATTCGCGAAGGCCAGGAACTCGCACACCTTCTTGCCGCCGCTGCAAGTCGTTTCCGTGCCCGAGATCTTGTTCGCACGGTCCGTACCGAAGTTGGCGATCGTACCGCTGGCCGTTCCCTTCAGGTAGCGGATGGAGATGAGACGCCGACCTGCGGGAATGACCGTTTTCGTGGCATCGACGCGTACACAGTTGTCGTACACGCCCACCGTCGTCCGTCCGATGTTGCCCGACGAGGAACTGGCATATTCGCCGTTCGCCCCGCGCGCAAAGTCGGCCGAACTCGACGCGCCGATCAGAAAGACGCCCGGCGAAGCTTCAAGCGCCTCCACAAGGAAGAGCGTGTGGTTCGATCCGATCTGGGTGAACGCATAGTCGATGTTGCTGCCCACCGCGCCAAGGTCGAGCGCCGGCAAACCGTCGAGCGTCACGATTTGACCGAAGCAATCTGCCGTTTTCACATTGGCGTTGCTCTTGCCCACGCGGTCGATCGCCGTGAGCACATGTCCCGCATCGTCCGTCGTGTAGTAGGCAGGATCCGAGAAGTCATACCACCGCACGGCACTCGCACACACCGACGGCTCACCCACGCCAAAGGCGCAGAGGCCACAGGACAAAATCCCGGAAACCAATACTTGTAATTTCACCTTCGACCTGCCTTTCAGTTTATTCATCTCACCAGAATGATCGTTCCTTCACGGAAACTATTGACGATGCGCAGACCGTCCGACTTCTGCACCAGCTTCCAGCCGGCTTGCGGCACGTCTTCCGCATTGCGCACTTCCAACGCGATCTTCGAGACGACGACGCCAGGTGCAGTACCGAGCTTGTAGAAGCCACGCGTATCCACACCCTCGAACTTCACCGTGATCTTCTTCAGTTCCGCCAGGGCATTCGCCGGCACATTCTCGAACTTCACCACGCCTTCCAGCATCGACTCCGCACCCGAACCGGAGACCCGCCATTCGTTCGCGTCCCCCACGAAGGCGAACGCACCCGACAACGTACCGGCACCCGCGAGCGTGCCGGTGATCGGGCACACCCCATCCGCGGCCGTATTCGCGAGCACGCTGCCCGCGCCAAGCGTGGTCACGCCCGCAAGGCCCGGAACGAGCGAATCGTTCGCGGGATCGTCTGCGCGGAATTGGAAGTTGTTCGGATTGAAGAACTGCGGCCACGATCCATTGCCCTTGATTTCCACCGAAAGTCCGCCGTAGTTGTAATGATTGCCATAAGGCGCGGCACCCCAGTTCGAGGTCGACGTGTTGTAGAACCGCGTCTCGAAACGATGCCAACCTTCGGCGAGCGTGATCTTCGTCGCATAGATCTGGTTGCCCGTACCGTTGAAGCCGATGCGCGTGCCGTCGATCGTCATATCCATCTGGCCGTTATAGCACTTCCAGAAATACCACGATCCTACCTGGGTGTCCTTCACGTAGAACCAACCATCGAAACGCGTGGTCGCGTAGTTCTGCTGCGTCTCGGAAGCGGGTTTGTTCACATTGACATCGGTGATGTTATCGGTGAGAATGATTTCGTCCCAAAGTTCGTTCGTCGCCCAGTTGTCGTTCAGCCCGCTGCGCCAGCTGCGACGGATGCGGAAGGTACCAGCATCGGGCTTCATCTCGAAATGCTCGCCGTCGAAACGGGTGTAGCCCGCCACGTCGGTGGACGTGCTCTCGCCCTTCATCCAGCCCAGCGCCATGTTGTTGTCACGCCAGGGGCCGCTCACCGGACCCGACGCGCCGCCGGTCTGGCACGCATCGATGCGGAACGTGTGCCATCCCTCCGTCAGCGCCACGGAACCCGCCGCCAACTGTCCGGCACTCGTGGTGCGCAGCACCTGCGCACCGTCGATGGCGAGACGCAGCGAATCGTCGTAGCCGCCCGCGAAGGTGTAGGTGGCTTCTTCTTCGACATAGAAACTGCCGCGATACTGGATCGTACCCTTGGGGACGATCTCCGTGCCATAGTACGTGTGCAGCAGTTTGAGGTCGGAGGGCGCATAGAACGTGAGACGGCCCGCCGGGGAGATCGCCACCGACTGGTCGATCGAAGCGCCCGTCATACAGAAGGCGCGCACGAGGGATTTGCCGGACATGTTGACCGTCGCCTGCACGTTTTCCGCGAGTTCGAGTCCGTCCGCAAAACCCGCCGCGCCCGAAAGGTCGTTGGTACCGGTGTTCGTGATCGTCCACTTGGCACGGGGGATGCCTTGCAAGGCATTTCCCTGGTAGCCGCTGGTGAACGTGCCCGAACCGTTGAGCGTTACAGCGGACTCACCCGCGAGGCCCGTGTTCCACGTCACCGAGTGGTCCTCGATGTCGACCGTGTAGCTCTTGCCCGCACGCTCGCCGAACACGACCGGCATCATCACGCGATTGGCGGAATTCCCCGCGAGCGTGAGCGAACCGCCCTCCAGCACCACGCCCGCCTGTCCATAAGGATTACCCTTGAAGCCGCCGTTCGAGATCGTGAGCGAACCCGCATCCTGCGTGAAGCGGTTGTGGTAGCCGGCTCCTCCCTTCCAAGTATAGGCGATGAACATGTCCTTGACCGTCGCTTCACCCGCATGCAACTGGAAATGGGTGTGTTTGGCTTCCCAGCCCACCAACATGCGGTCCGCAGCCGTCAGCGAACCATTGTCGACGATCAACGATGCAGGGTTCATCGAGTTGTAGCTGCCGAGATCGATGATCCTGGGAGACATCTTGGCACCGTCCGTAAGGAGCAGCGACGTGTAGGCGGATGACGTTGCCCGCGGGAAGGAAATGTTGTCGGTCTTGATGTCGCATCCTGCGCCCAAGGTGACCGGAGCGCCATAGCTGGTGTCGTCCTCCGACAGTACGAAACGCGGGGTCCCCTTAACGGCCCACTTCAGATTGGTGACCTTGAACGGATTGGCACGCGAGTTGGTGTCGAAGTAGACGCCACCGCTGCCATTGACGATTCCACTCAAATCATACGCCACGGCAGCGCCGGTCGTCAGGCGCAATCCGGCCCCGCTGTTGTTGAAATCGACCGAATAACCCGTCGTCTTGAACGGTTCGCCGTTAGTGCCATACGTGCCAAGCTGAACGAGACCGCCCGTGACGTTGAAATGCGGCGTCGCCCCCTCAGGCGCCGTGGCGCCACCGTCGAGCGCCAATGTTCCGCCCGTGACGGTCCAGGAGCCCGCGCCCGTGTACTCGTTCATCATCACGTGCGTACCCGCGCTCTGCACGATGGCGCCGTCGTTGGTGATAGCGTTCCGGTAATAGTCGGTCGCACCGCCCTTCAGCGCCAGTGCAGATCCCGTCGGCACGGTGATAGGATAGTAGAGGTTGCTGGAACCGCTCGCGGCGATGATGGACGCGGTGGTCGACCCAACCTTCACCCCTTCGGGACCGCGCCAGTTGACCGTCGCGCCCCAGTTGTAGAGATTGCCGTAGAGATCGAGTCCGTGGTCCAGTTCGAACGCGGCGTTCGCGCCTTCACTGCAGAACGTTGCGCCCTCGGCCACCACCACCTTGTCCACCTTCGTGAGGCCGTGCACATTGAGGCCCGTGGTCGCTGTCGCCTTGACCGTCAGCGTCGCGTTGGTGACGGCAGTGATAGAGTTGGAGGCATTGCCCCGCAAGTCGATCCGGTTCGGGCCGCCAATCGTGGCGTCGCCGGTGAGGACGATCTCATTGAACGACGTGCTCCAAGTGGTGTTGGAACCGAAATTCACCAACGCGCCGACACCATCGGGCCCATCTCCCTCAATGAAGAACTTCTTCCCCTTGGTGATGGCGGCGCGGACACCATTGTTGTCATCAGCGTTGTAGTTGAGGTCGAACCGTGCGCCGGCCTTGATCGTCACCGCGCCACCGGCCCCTTCGGCCGTCGCCGCGCCGAGCGACGTGGCCCCTGCGTTTTCACCGAGTTTCAACGTACCCTGTTCAACAATGACTTCCTGGTTGGCAAGATTCGCCCCGTCGAGCGTGAGCGTGCCGGTACCGCGTTTGACGAGCGGTTCCGAACCGGCAATGGTCCCCATTCCGCCCAGCGTGAGGTCGCCTTCAGCAAGGGTCATCGAACGCACACTCACATCGGCATCCACCGTCACCGAGTTGCCACCGACACCGTCGAACAGCACGTCGGACGACTCCGCCCACAACTGGGTGGTGAGATAGTCGGGCCCCAGTGCCCAGAGTCCTGTTGTCCACGCATCGCCGGCCTCGCCCCGCCAGGCCAGCGCGGCGATAGACGCGGCAGAATTGGTGACGCGCAGCAGCAGCTTGCCGTTCTCGATCACCAAGGCGGTCGTCATCGCGTTCCATCCCTTGCCCACCTGCTCAAGCGTGGGCACTGCAGAGGGCGCGCCATCTACCAACACATAGTCGCCATCGGGCAGGGCACCGTTGATCTCCACCGCGATCTTACCGCCGTTCTGAACGTACATCGTCGGAACGGTCAGATTCGCACCGCCCGTCGCTGGCACGAAGAGCACGATGCGTCCCTTTGCACCCAGCGTGAGGTCCGCCGCCTTCACCGTACCTTCGCCCGCAACCGTGAGCGTGCCATCGAGCGTCACCGTGCCTACTTCGGCATTCGGTGCAATCATCTTCAGTTCGCCATTCGCATCCACCACGATGGAACTGGACGAGTGGACGATGGTCGAGGGGATCTCCAGGGCACCCCCTTCCACAGATGTCGTACCGGTGTAGTTCTGGGGCTGCGTATAGCGCAACGTGCCCGAGCCGATCTTACGCACCGTACCCGCACCGGTAAGACCATTCGGTTTGTCGATCGTCAACGTATGGGGCTGGCCGTCGTCCGCGCCTTCGGAATCAAAAGTCAATGTGCCGTTGTTGAGGAGGATGTAGGGTTCGGAATTCACGACGACCGACACGTCCTGGGCGGCAGGCTTGATCGTCGCACACTGCGGGTCGCCGTCCAGGCGAATGTAGTTGTCGCCTTTGTTGCTCCAGGGGTTACGGAGGAACTGCGAACCCGTCATCACCAGTTTTACGTCGTCACAGAGATATGACCAATGCCATTGATGACAGCATTCACCTACGCGAATCGTACCCGGGCCGCGGAACCAACAGAAGCCAGCATACAATTCCACCCGCGACCCCAAATCAATGATACTGTCCGCCTGGGCTATCAAATTCGGACGGCTTCCGTTATTGCCGCTCCAATTCATGAGACCGTTCTTAAACTTCAGTTCCACGCCGGACGCAGTGGTGATGGAGTAGCTGACGCGTGCCCCTTTCCATCCCCACGAATTGGCACCCGTGAACGTCAGTTTGGCCGTCTCGGCATTCTCGGCCGGAGCGATGGTGAGTGCGTTGTTGACCAGGTTGAGCGCATTGACCTCTGCCTCGCCTTCGACAAAGAGCGTGGTGCCGTCGTCCGAATAGGACGCCGTACCGGCAACGGTCACCCCCGCCAACATCAAAGACAGACCCAGTACCCAAATCGACTTTAACAAGGTACAATCAAACAGAGACGAACGCCTCGGCCTCGCCGATGAGCCTTCGTTCCCATCAAACCGAAAACTTCCCGCATTCGGCTTTCCAACCAATACTGTACGCACCATATTCGACTTCTCCTTTTTTCGATAAACTCCTCAATCGCCCCCTTGATTGGCAGAGTATCAAGTCAAACTTCTCCCCTCTGCCAATTTCAAGCATCCAAATTATACCAAACCTTCGGCGGACAGTGAACACAAAAGAATAACATGAAGTCACTCGTCAAATCATCTCAAAACATTGTCAACCATTCTTTGTTATGATATCATATATCCATATGAGTTTTTCAGGTCAACAGCAGGAGTTGAAGGTCCCCGAGATTCCCGGTTACGACTTTGGCCCTGTTGTGGGTCAAGGCGGGATGTCTGTTGTCTTTCGCGCCACCCGGCAATCCGACGGACAGACCGTTGCGATCAAAATCTTCACAGCGGGAACTGGGGCCAATGCCGCGCTTCTTGCCCATAAATTCGTTCAAGAGGCCCGTCTCCTCGCGTTGATCGACCACCCGCACCTCGTCAAGTTCTATGAGGCCGGCACACTTCCCGATGGACGCCCCTGGCTCGCCATGGAATATGTCGGGAAAGCGGACGAGGGGAATTCGTCGCTCGCCGCGCGGCTCAATGCGTCGAAACCGTTCACGCCAAGCGAGATCATTCGCCTCTACCAGGAGATTCGCGTCGCACTCATCCATTGCCATGCGAAAGGCATCGTACACGGAGATGTCAAGGCCGAGAACATCCTTCTTGATGAAGCGGGGCACGTCAAATTGGCAGACCTCGGCATCGCGCGCGTTCTCAACCCCGAACTGCATGCGGAAATCGGTCTTTCCACCCTCACCGCGAGCGGCGCACTCGGCACCCCCTACGTGCTCGCCCCGGAATGCCGCGACGGCACAAAGCCCATACCGGCCGCCGACGTCTATGCCTTCGGCGTTCTTCTCTATCGTCTCGTTACGGGCATCTGGTATGACGGGTCGGAACGCTTGCTCGCCCAGGTACGTCGTTTCGCGCCAACCTGGTCCCCGCTCCTCAAGCGGATGCTCGCTCCCGATGTCAACCGCCGCCCCGCGACGGCGTCGCAGCTCCCCGAGTCCCCGCGTACATTCGCACTCTGGGCCTATTGCCCGCGCCGAATCTTCCTCACCCTTTGCGGACTCCTGCTCATCTCGGGGGGCACAATCGCGACCATAGAAGGAAGAAGATGGCATGAGCGACAGATTGTCGAGAAAAAATGCAGGGCATTCCTCGATCGCCGTTTCCCCAACCAACCGTTTGACTTCGTATACGAAGCCACGCTCACGCGAGCAAATCGACTTCACCTGAAACGGCCGATTTTCTTCTACAAACTTCATTTGCCCGACAAAGACGGGGTCGTTGAAATCGCACCACCCCCCGGCTATCTAGGCGCCCTTCTCATCGCCCAGAATGTCGATGGCGATCTCTATGATCAGATGCACGTTCAGCGCGACGGCACATTTCGCGTCTTTGTCCAAAAACACCTCATTGTGCTGAAACCGATGTCCGTCGATCCCAAGCGGCCACCTCGCCAACCGTTACCAACCGATCTTAGAGACAAAGACTAACGACCATGCCGCAATTTCCCGCCACCCCCCAGACGCTCCTCGGCGAACTCGCCGCTTCGGGCGCACTTGATGAAGTGAAATGGCAACATTTCGACTCACTCTACCGATCCGTCGTTCGTGCCTTTCTCGTTCAGCGCTTCCCCTCGCTCGCAAACGAAGCACACGACTTTGTACAGGAGACGATGACACGTCTTGTCGAAGCTCTGCGCACTCGACGCTACGACCCCGCCCGCGGCCGCTTCCGCTCTTTTCTCGCCACCATCGTGAGCAATCTCGCCGTCGACGCCATCCGGCGCAACACGCGATTCGCGGCACTCCCGCTGGAAACGATCGACTGGCTCTCACCCGATGCCGCACCGGCGATCGATCTTATCGATCGCCAATGGCAGGAAGCCTGCTACGCCGCCGCCCGCCACCACGTCCTCCACCGTGTGCCCCTCCCGCCAAACTACGCCCCCATCTGGCGAGCCCTTGAAAAAGGCGAATCCCCTTCTGACATCTCCACCCGCCTCAACGTCACCCCAGCTCTCGTCCGTCAGGCGAAACACCGCGTCGCCACCCTCATCGCCGCCCAGATGAAGACTCTAAACGCATAACAAAGAAACTCGCCCCTTAGCGGTTTTCGCGATGTCGCACGCGGAGGGCGCGGCGCACAAAGCCAGTTACGCATTTCGAGAAACCCATTCCTTAAAAAACGAATCGGTAAACCGATATTCGCCGTTAAACGCATAAACAAGGTCGTTGTCTTCAAGCCGTTTCAGTGCCTTGCGCACGGCGCCAATATTCGGCATACCAATGTTTCGAAGGAATTCCGCGCCATAAACTTTCACCCGTCCATAACGAGCCAATCCTGACAAAACCCGATAT
>JAZUGW010000136.1:0-10860 GCA_045641465.1 Kiritimatiellia bacterium
TGGTGGCCAAGGCCGGGATCGAACCGGCGACACACGGATTTTCAGTCCGTTGCTCTACCAACTGAGCTACCTAGCCACGCGTCTTGTTGTGAATGGTAGGAGCAGAGGGACTCGAACCCACGACCCAGTGATTAAGAGTCACTTGCTCTACCAACTGAGCTATGCTCCCATTCACACATCTTCACAAAGAGTGGAGCGAGCTAAGGGACTCGAACCCTCGACAACCACCTTGGCAAGGTGGCACTCTACCAACTGAGTTAAGCTCGCACTTGGCTTCGTGAAAACGACGTATATTGTATCAAATCCCGACGAGGTGTGCAAGCGGGAATTTTAAAAATTTTTCAGGACCAAAAAACGACCGGTTCACCCGCCAGACGGCGCGTCTTCGGAAGCGTCTCAAAACGGGGACGCATCTCGTCGAGCGAGTCGCCGCCCAGCTTTTCCACCAGCGCATCCGCCAATACACGGCACACTTCGGCTTCCACGACGACCACCGCTCGCGGCACGGGACACACGTCGCTGCGCTCATAGGTGGTGGCACAGGATTCGCCCGTCGCCAGGTCGACCGTCGCCTGCGGCTTGAGCGTCGTCGGAATCGGCTTCATCGCCACGCGCACCCGAATCGGCTCACCCGTGGAAATGCCGCCCGTCACGCCACCCGCATCGCGGTCCAGCTTGAACCCGCCACCGATCTCCACGCCCTTGATCGCAGGGATGGACATCAACGCACCCGCCAGTCGCGCATCCAGACGGCGATCCGCCGAAACATGCGATCCCAGCCCCACGGGCACGCCACGCGCCGTCACGGAAATGACACCGCCCAGCGTCTCGCCGGCTGCCTTCGCCTCGGCAATCGCCTGCGTCGCTTCGGACGAACCGCCCTTCGCCGTCAATCCAATCGTCTCGACAGTTCCTTCCACCTCAATGCCAAAAACCTTCAGCAAGGCCCGACAGCACGCACCCGCCGCCACGCGGCTCGCCGTCTCGCGCGCCGACGCACGCTCGAGCGCGGGACGAATATCGTCATAACCGTACTTCACCACAGCGGCGAAATCGGCATGGCCCGGACGCGGCGCCGTATAGGCCGGAACCGCCTTGCCCTTCCACGCCGCGTGATTCGCGTTGACGATCGTCATCGCAACCGGAGCGCCCGTCGTGACACCCGCCAGCACACCGGACGTAATCTCCGCCCGGTCCGTTTCGATCGCCATCCGTCCGCCCGCCCCCAGCGCGATCTGCCGCCGCGCCAGGTCTCCACGAATCAAGTCGCCGTCCAGATGCAATCCGGACGGCAACCCTTCGACAACGACCGTCAGACACGGGCCATGCGATTCGCCCGCCGTCGTCACACGGATCATTTAGTCTCCTTCTTCGGCGCAGCAACCGGAGCAGCAGCCGGCTTCGCAGGCACAGCTGGCTTCGTGGGCGCAACCGCCGGCGCGGCCGGCTTTGCAGGTGTAGCCGCCGGCGCGGCTGGCTTTGCAGGCGCGGCCGCCGGCGCGGTCTTCGCAGGCACAGCCGGCTTCGCGGGCGCCACGGGGGCGTCAACCCGATCTTCCGGACGCGAAGGCGAAACGCCTTCCAGCGTCTCCATCTCGGGATATTCCGGACACTTCACCTGCGCCTTCGAGTAGAGATCGCGGAACAGCTTACGGAAATCCGAACGGAAACGCTGACCCCGAAGCGAATCGATCGCCATCTTGCGCGTCACGCGCGACTGCACCTTCGTTCCCGGCTTCGTCCGCATCAGCTCCACGCGCTTCAGCTGTGTGAAGTGGTCTTCGATCTCCTGCGTGGTGACATTGATCTTGTCGCGCACTTCCTTCGCCGTGAACTTGTTGATCAGCACGCCTTCCTTGAAGTCGCGCCGCTTGAGGTCTTCAGGAATCGGACCTTCCTTGAAGAACTGCTCAGGCGTCAGATTGCGGCTCTTGAGGCGCGCCGTCATCTGCACGAGCGAATCCTTCTCGTCCGCCGGCGTCACTTCGTAATGGCGCGCAAGTGCCTCGGCCAGCAGCACCTCTTTCACGATCCACATCTGGGTCGCCTGACGACGATAGTGGTCGAGGGCTTCTTTTTCACGGGTCTTGGGCACCATCAGATGCTCGGTCCGCTTCACATCGTCCAGCAGCGTCTGCGCGCGAAGCTCGAGTTCGCTCGCCGTGATGGCGTGTCCGTTTACGGACGCGATCACGCGCCACGGACGCACCTGCCACAACTTGACGCCGCCCACGACCAACGCCGCGATTCCCACGACTGCCAAAACATGAACCAAAATCTTTTTCATTTTTTTCGTCTACCCTGTTAGATTTCCACGAGCATGCCGTTTGCTACATTGTGGGCCATGCGCTCGCCTTCAAGATGCATCAGCACGACAAGACCGAACAACGTCGCCGATCCAGGTCCCTGCCCCGTGATCACGAGGTTGTCCGCGACAACCGGCACATCCTTAATGCGCCGTCCCATCTGGGGCGCACACGACGGATAGCATGTCACATCTTCGTCGTCGATCACCGCCGCCGCATCCAGCACCGTGGGGGCCGCGCAGATCGCACACACGAAGTGCCCTTCCTCCTTCTGCCGATGCAGACGTTGCAACAAAGGTGCACAGGCCATCAGATTTTCCGTGCCTTCTCCGCCGCCAGGTAGTATAATTGCATCGTATTCGTTTTCAAGAACATCCGAGAGCAACGCATCGGCCTCCATCAGGATGCCGTGCGCCGAGCGAACGCTGGTGCCTTCGGCCAGCGACGCCGTAACGACTTCGACTCCGCCGCGGCGGAGCACATCGATGATCGAAACGGCCTCGATGTCCTCGAAACCGTCCGCAAGTGGTATAAGAGCTTTTGACATAGCAAGAAGAGTATAGCAGAATGATGACCCCTGAGACAATCGCAAAAATTAAATCTCTGATGGCCGAGGCTTTCCTCTACGAGGAAGACCTTGAGGAGACTTTCATCCTCGGAGGCGGCCCCGGAGGCCAAAAAACCAATAAAACCTCGTCCGTCGTGCGACTTTTCCACCCGCCTTCAGGACTTCAGGTGCGCTGCGGCGAGAACCGTTCGCGCGAGATCAACCGCTGGCTCGCGCGCCGCGCGCTCGCCGAGAAGATCCTCGCGCGCGAGCAAGGGCGCAAGAGCGCCGAGCAGCAGGAGCGCGAAAAGAAGCGCCGGCAGAAGCGTCGTCGCTCCCGCCGGCAGAAGCAGCGCATGCTCGACGACAAGCACGCACAGTCGGCGAAAAAGGCCATGAGGAAACCTGTCGACTGTGATTAGGTTTTAGGTTCTAGGTTTTAGGTTTTAGTGGTTAGGAGTTAGTGATTAAGGGGACATTCACCCCGAGGCTTAATCCCTAAAACCTAAAACCTAATCCCTAAAACCTAATCCCTAATCCCTAAAACCTAACTCAAAGCCATTCGATGGCTTGCCGTCCCTGCTGGACCAGATACTCGTTCGCCTTCGTGAAGTGGCCGCAGCCGAAGAACCCGCGCGAGGCCGAGAGCGGCGAGGGATGGGCCGAGGTGAGGACAAGGTGTCGCGACCGATCGATCACGGCGCCTTTCTTCTGCGCGTACGAGCCCCACAGCAGGAACACGAGATGTTCGCACCGTGCGGAGAGTTCCTTCACCACGGCATCCGTGAAGGTCTCCCAGCCGCGTCCCTGGTGGCTGCCCGCAAGACCGGCGGAGACCGTGAGCGTGGCATTCAAGAGCAGCACGCCCTGATCGGCCCACGCGAGCAGATCGGGAATCTGCAGCGGCACCGCCGGACGATTGTATTCCGTCGCCAGTTCCTTGGCGATGTTATAGAGCGAGGGCGGCGTACGAATCCCCGGCGGCACATAGAAGGCAAGTCCCTGCGCCTGGCCCGGTTCGTGATAGGGGTCCTGTCCAAGGATGACAACGCGCACCTTGTCAAGCGGCGTCCGGTTGAACGCCGCGAAGATGAGCGGTCCGGGCGGATAGACGGGGCCCTTCGCATACGCGTCGCGCACAAAGGACACGAGCTCGGCGAAGTAGGGGCTGTCGAACTGCGGCTGCAGCAACGCCTTCCAAGAGGGATCGATCTTGACGTCCATCGCGCGCCTCAGACGTTCATCCACACGCCACCCGCCTGCGAGGACGCCACCACGGCGTCGATGAAGCGGAGTCCGCGGACGCCATCGCGCTCGTTCGGGAAGTCGAGCTGCACGGGCGTCGGCGTCTCGCCGGCATCCACCGCGCGAATCGCATCGCAGAAGTTGAGGTAGTGGTTCGCGAATCCTTCGATGTACCCTTCGGGATGTCCGGCCGGCGGACGCGAGGCGCGCAGGGACGCTTCCGAGACTTCGCCCACATACGGATTCGCCCGCTTCCACGTCTGTGCCGGTTCGCGTTGTGCGCGCACCTGCAGCACGTTGGGATCTTCCTGCTGCCAGATAAGTCCCTTCTTCTCGCCGTAGACCCGCAGGCGCAATCCGTTTTCCTCGCCGGTGGCGATCTTCGAGGCCGTCAGCACGCCGCGCGCACCACCGGAAAGACGCAACAGCACGTTGCCGTCATCGTCGAGGCCTTTCGGGGCGACGAAGGACGAGAGATCCGCCAGCACCTGTTCGATGTCAAGCCCCGTCACGAACTCCACCAGGTTCGCCGCGTGGATGCCGATGTCGCCCATGCAGCAGCTCTTGCCGGAACACTTGGGATCCATCTTCCATTTGTTGCGCTTGTCGAGCGGAACCGAGAAGTCCATCTTGCGGAAGGATCCCTGACAGTATTCAACCGTCACCTTGCAGATCTTCCCGAGGTCGCCGCGCTTCACGAGGTCGCGCGCGAGTTTCACCATCGGATAGCCCGTGTAGGTGTGCATCAGACCGAAGACGCGTCCGGTCTTCTTCACGAGCGCGGCAATTTCATTCGCCTCGTCGACCGTGAGCGTCATCGGCTTTTCGCACATCACGTGGAAGCCGGCTTCGAGCGCGGCCTTCGCGATTTCATAGTGCAGATGGTTCGGCGTGCAGATGGCGATGAAGTCCGCCCGTTCGCCCGCAGGACGCGCCGCCTCGCCCGCGATCACCTCCTGCCAGCTCGCGTAGAGTCGATCCGGTGCGATGCCGATGCGTTCACCCATCTCGGCGTTCTGCGCCGCATCGCGGTTGAACATGCCCGCCACGACTTCGACGCCGCCATCCATGCGCACCGCCTCGCGATGCACCTTTCCGATGAAGGCGCCGATTCCACCTCCGACCATTGCCATCTTCAATTTCTTCATCATACTCTTCTCCTTCAGATTTCAGAACGATAATGGGGACTGTCCCCGCGAATGCCGTAGGCGATTGTTTCACCAATCGCAGCGAGACGGCGTTCCAGCGCCTGACGGGCGGCAAGCGCGTTCTCGTCGAGACCCGGCTTCCCCTCGTAGAGCTGGTAGCTGCGGCGGAAACGCGTCTCCGTGACATTGGGCATCACAACGTTCGCACCGGCACGAATGCCTTGTTCACGACCGTCCTCCACCAAAGCCTGCAGGGCCGTGGAGGCGGCGATGTTCACATTGTGCAGATAGAGGCGCGTCACGGCGATCATCTTCAAGCCCAGCAGTAGACTCGCCGCCTTGTCGCAGGCGGGCGCCTGGGCGCCGAGCGGCGTTTCGGGATGGGGGATGTAAGGTCCCATCCCGATCATATCGGCATCGATTTCCGCATAGAAGCGGATGTCGTCGGCGAGGTCGTCCAGCGTCTGGCCGGGAAGACCGCACATCACGCCCGTACCGACCTGATAGTCGCAGCGGCGCAAGGCACGCAGACACGCGACGCGCCGTTCCCAGTTGTGGGTCGCAGGGTGCAACGCGGCATAAAGGGCCGGATTCGACGTTTCGATGCGCAGCAGATAGCGCGCCGCGCCGGCAGCGCGCCAGCGGCGGAAGACCTCTTCCGTCTGTTCGCCGAGCGAGAGCGTGATGCCGAGATCGAGCGGCGCGAGACGGCGGAGCACTTCCTCGACAAATGCGGTGTGCGCATCGCTTTCGAGTTCGCCGCTTTGAATGACAAGCGATCCGTAGTCGAGCGCCTTTGCCGTTTCGGCGAGACGAACGATTTCATCCGCACTCAACTGATAGCGCGCCACATGCGCATTGGAACGACGGATGCCGCAATAGGAGCAATCCTTCGCACAGACATTGCCCGCCTCGACGAGTCCGCGGATCGACACCTGCCGTCCACACAGACGCACCTTCACCGCGTAGGCCGCATCGAAGAGCGCCTGGCAATCCGCCGGCGTCTCGCACGCCAACAGGCGCGCGAGCTCCGAATGCGTGAGCGCGTGCGGCCGTTCAGCCGCACGCGCCAGGATTTCCGTCAACGTTTCCATCCGCGCAAACGGAATTAACGACGACGTTCGGACCGCTTCGTCGTCGCCGGAACCGGCTTCCACACACGGCCCAGTGCGGCGTCGTCCGTCACCTGCGGCAGCACCGTCAGACGCAGACGCTGGCACCCCATCGGCACGAAGCGCAGACGTTCGAGCGGTTCGGACGACAATGCGGGACTCGGCTGCAACGCGGCGGGCTGATTGTCCTGCAGCGTCCAGGTCGGCAGACGACGGCCCGTCACGAAGATTTCGCACGGCGCGTTGGTCGAGAGGAAGCAATCGTCCTTCCACGCGCAGGTACGGAACTCAATCGGCTTCGATGTATCGAGGCCGTAGTTCCACGGCGTCGTGGGGAAGACTTCCGTCATAAAGTCTTCGTGGCGCGTGCCCTTCTGCTCTTCTTCCTTCCAGATGATCGAACCGCCCACACGCTGCGGACGGCGGATGCGTCCATACTTTTCGCCGATGGCGAGCGAGTAGGAGAGCGGTCCACGATCGACCGTGACGGCACCCGTCCGCGGCCAGTAGGTGAACTTCGCCTCGGTGCCCAGGACGAGCGAAAGCTTCGTCTCACCTGCCGGCACGTCCAGTTCGGCATACGGCGTCGGCGCCACGGCGGTCGCCTTGTTCGCGCCCGCAGCGACCGTGAAGGACGTCGCCCAACCCGGTACGCGGAAGCGCAGCTTCGCCGGCTTCGCGGACTTCACCGTGACATCCACTGTCTCACGGAACGGATAGCACGTCTTCACCTCCCAGGCGATGTCCGCACCATTCAGCTGCGTTGTACCGTGGTTCGGCGCATACATCCAGAAGACAAGCGCACCATCTGCCGCCTTCTTCACGAGCGACTCGGTGAAGAGCGGCATGCCGTAGTGGGCATTGTGGCGGCAGCAGCGATAGAGCTTCGCCGAGTAGGCGATCATCGGCGGCCCGTTGAAGTAGTTGTGGTCCGTACGGGCATCAAGGTTCACCTGGTTCGGCGCCGTGAGGTAGTGGAGTTCCGTCCAGCCCGGCGTGAAGGCGCTCGGCATCTGGTTGAAGACGACGTCTTCCGTGCGATCGGCCCACTTCGTCTCGCCCGTCGTGTCGGACATCAACTGGAACGAGCGCACGAACTCGTGCCATGTGCAGGTTTCCGTCGCATAGCGCGGATCGGTGCAGCCCATGCGCGTGCGTTCATCGGACGCGAAGGCGCAACGCGGCATCTGTCCCCACGAGGCCATGTGCAGGTCATACCAGAAGTCCGCCGACGCACGATGCGCGGGATTGCCGCTTCGGCGCCAATAGAGCGACGTATACGGGAAGCGCTGGGCGAAGTTGACGTTGTGGCTGTCAACCCACATCGCCTCGGCCGGCTTGAGCTTCTTGAAGAGGCGGTCAGCCAAACGCAGAAACACTTCGTCATGCGTCTCCTCGTAGACACGGAAGAGGCACGGGAAGAGATCGCCTGCGCGGTCATACTGAATCGTGTAGTGCCAGCTCGTCCCGCGCGGGTAGCCGCCTTCGGGAATGATGAAGCGATCGTTCTCCATCTGCTCGCAGAAACGGAAGAAGCGGATGAGCATGTCGCGCACACGCGTGTCGCCCGTCACCTCATACCAGCTCGTCAACGCTTCGCACATCACCATATGGCCCCAGATGTCGCTGATGATCTTTCCGTTCGACGCCTTGGCGGCCTTGAGGGACTGCGGCCCGAACCAGCCGTCGCCATCGCGCGAGGCGAGCATCTTCTCCACCCAGTCCTGCGCGACCTTCAGGCAGCGCTTGTTCTGGGTCAACACCGCCATCTTCACGAAACCGCGGAACCAATACGGCTGCTCCTCCCAGCCGAAGCCCGTTCCCGTGATCCAGCCGTTTTCCGGCCGGAGGAATTCGCTGTGTTCATAGAGATGGCCAACAAGGCCTTCCGACATCTGGTCGAGTTGCAGCTTGAGCCAGCCATCCGGACGAATCGCGCCCAGCGGCAACGGCGTCAGTTCCGTGGGCTTCAGTCCCGCGGCCTCGGCCGAGCCCACCATCATCAACGCCGCACCTAGCGCGGCGCATAGACCCAACTTGTTCTTCATATCGTCCTTTCCGATCTTAACCTTTGAGTTCCAAAACCAACTTACCCACGACCTTGCCCGTGAGCGGGCGCGCGAGCGGCACTTCCACCGTCTTCGTCTCACCTTCGTCCGGCAGGTCCGTCACATCGATCACGCCCTGCGCGATCGCCTTGGGGGTGTCCTTTTCGCCGATCATCTGCGCGAGTGCGTCAATGGGCGAACTCGCGATATCGGCATAGCCCACCATCGCCTTCTCCATAAAGTCCGCCCCCATCTTCAGCGCATACTTCGCCGCAAGGCGCAGGAAACGACGGACCTTTTCCACGCTGACCGGCTCGGTAATGGAAACGGCGATACCGAGATGGTCTTCGATCTCCTCGCGGAAGACGCACCGCTTCGCCCAAGGCTCTTCCGTAAAATCGCACACACCGCGCTTGAACACCATCTCCCGCGCACCGCTCTTTTTCGCGATGCTCGTACGCGGCCAAATCAAATCCACGCAGCCGATGTTACGGCTCTTCAACAGCGCCTTTTCGGGCACACCCGCCACTTCCGCTCGCACGAGCAGAAACTCAAGATTTCGTTTTGCGTTCTTCGCCATCGTCCTAGCTCCTTTCCTTGACGAGACTATTATACCATAAAGCTCGTCCGATGTGAAAACAAAGGAAGCGCAATACATTATGTAAAAGTAAATGCACTGCCCACGGCGGAATGCATTTACTTTGTCTGGAGACCATTTAAATGGGGAAGGGCATTGCCTTGAATCTATCCAAACGTCCGTTCAGCGAAGATCCCTCATCGCCTCAATCTCACCGTCCAGAAACGAGCGTATACGCGAATCATCATTCGAGAAATAGAAAGTCCTGTCTGTGATAACCAACAGAGGATTGGGGCCGGAATCAAAAGCCTGAAGCAAGGTACCAATCCCATTGTATTTAAAAATCCACGGATCGGCAAGAACCGTCTCCCCGTTGTCACCGGGAACCGCCCGTTCGGACGAAAACCATCTCAAACATCCCGCACGATCATAGCGATAGCGGAATATGTTCCGGCCATTGGCGGCATACTCGAAACGGACACCACAGACAGACAGTCCTGACACAGAACCATCAACCCGAACTTGGATGTTTTGCACGAGCCGGTGCATTCCATTCGTCAGATCTCCCGTGACGGCAATCTGAACATTCGTCGCAACCGTCCCCTGAAGGGCTTGCGCAAGGTTCGAATCTCTGGGTATCGCCGTCAGGCGTCGGTAAAGGGCTTCTCCAAACTCCCGTTCATGCCGCGCGCGTTCTTCAATCCGCCTCCTCCGCAGTCGGAGTTCATAGCAAACGGTCACAGTCCACTGGTCGTATTCCGCTCGATTTCGCCAGATGCTTTGATAGGGGAACTTAAAATAGGAGACACTGTTGTCATTTGTCGAAAAAGCTTTTTGTAGGCTCGGCGAAATGAAATAGTCGACACCCCTCTTGCGTAACAGGATGAGGTTGGACTCCGTTCTGAATTCTGCCGGGAGAACATCCCTGACACTTTCAGACGGCTGAAAATACGTCAGTTTAGAATCTCTTCTGACCCATGGCGCACGAAAATAAAGTGTCTCACCGAGATTGACGACGAATGTACTTCCTGCCGGCGTCTGGCGATTACCTCCCGTATCAGTCTTCCTAAAACAAAGTTCACTGTACAACGAAGTCCGCACGACGAGCGATGTACCATTGGAAATAGAGATTGATTCGAAAGTGTGAGAAGCATCCTCATCAATACTTACTTCATCTAGATTTGCACCACTTGCCGTTCGTAACATCAGAACAAGAAGAACAAATGTCTTCAACAGCATCAAAACTTTCACCTTCATTCCTCATCCTCCTCGCTCGTTTATTTCACAGAATCGGTTTCGTCAATATCAGGTCCACGGCGTACTTTGCTCTGACAACCGGGGTTGCACCAGTCTCGGTCAACGAAATAGACCAATGGCGACTCTTCCGCCCTTCGTGCCAAAACCTCATTATCAGCGTTTTTCCGATACATTTCCATGCCATCCTCGTATGAAATTTTAAATGTATCAAAACAATTCGTCAATGTTACAAGCCCCCATCGGCCTGAAATTTCATCCTTGTCCAATACCGAGTCTTCGTCATAATCATCATCAGGATTTCGGTCGATCAGGTCAGGGAAGCTCTCCTCGATGTCCTTGTGGCGATGCTCATGTTTCAATATCGCGGCAACGGCCTTGACCCCTGCAGAATCACAACCAAACTCTTCGACTCCTTCGCAGACGCACGAGGCGAAGAACGCCTGACCAGCATCTAGATGTAGCGGCGACGGGAGTTCGAGGCCGCTCGTCCCCACCAGACGAAGCTTGCCGAAGTTCGTCCGCGTAAACGACACCGTCCCGCCGTTCGGCCCGCCGTAGGCGGAAACCATGAGGCGCACACGCGTCGACTTCTTCGTCCGCAATGCGTCCGACGGCCGCCC
>JAZUGW010000137.1:0-19420 GCA_045641465.1 Kiritimatiellia bacterium
TGTCGTTGTAGAGCGCACGGGCCGCGGTGATCTCCTTCTAAAGGTAGGAATTCTGCTGCATGGCATCCGCGATCGCGGCATGGGCCTTCAAGTCGGGATAGGCCTCGACCTGGGGGAAGAGTCGACCAAAGGCCCCATCAAGCTGATGCTGAACCTCGTTGCGCTCCATCCGTGCGCCACCGCGGAAGGCTGCCACGGCCTTCATCACGTCCTTGTCGAGATCAGCGGCCTTTGAAACGAGCTGGGCCACGTTCTGCAGGATCTGCACACGCTGCTCAAGGTAGTTGTCGATCGTCGAGGCGTCCGCCTGGATCTTCTGCTGCAGCTTCCGGAAGTAGTTCTTCGCGCCGATCTTCATGAAGAGGAAGATCAGTCCCGGCAGAATGCCGCAGACCCACAACAGGACCTCGAACAAGGTCGACCCCCAGCCCACCGTCACCGGCAGCTGTTTTTCGATCACATTGACATCACGGCCCGCTTCATTGACAGGCCCCGCCATTTCATCCAGTTCGTTCGCCATTTTAACCTCACTTTCGCAAAGAAAATAATAGCAAACTTCCGTCCGCGCGTAAAGCCGATTTCAGCTGTTTTGGCAAACGATATTTTCAGCGGTTTGAAATTGCGGCCCGCACCTTGACGGTACGGGCCGCTTGGAACGGACACACACTTTCAATCTACTCTGGACAAAACCTCGCTTCCTTTTTAGTTTCCGGACGATACGGTCACTCGCGTCGGTGCGGTGACTGCATGAATCCCTGGTGCGTACATCGCCTCGATCGACAAACCCGGTACGGTGAATGTACCCGGCGAGACGACCCGCAGCGGATAGAGGTACTGGTAGGCCTTGCGATGCTGAACCATGAACTTCTTCGAGAAGAGCAGGATCCGGTCGTCGCGCGTATCGCTGCGCATCACCCACGAACCGGTCTCCCGTTCCACCCACGGGTAGAGCTTCGTATCAAGCTTCCCCAACACCGGCTCGCACGCCGCCGGAAAGAGATCCTGAATGACCAGGTCGTTGAAAACACGGCCCTCAGGAACCTTCACCGTCAACTGCACAATCAGGAGATCGCCCCGCTGGAGCTTCGTGAGATCCGCCGGCTTGGCCTCGGGTGTCAAGTAGGCGCGTTCAATGGCGATCTGATTTGACTCGTTCGTGACAGCCGCCGGCGTCGGAAGTTCCTGCGTCCGCCACGCGAGCCACGCCGTTCCCTGACCGACATTCGCCACCGTCACGGGGGTGGCACCCCGCACAATCGCGCTCTTCTTGGACTCGAGCGGACGTGCCGTGGAACCTTCTTGCTGAATCGTCAGATGCGGTTCGCCTTCCGTGGTCGGATGATAGCGGTAGTAGGCACCCAACGCCAGAAGCGCATGCGCATTCGATTCCGTCGTCCCCCAACTGTAGCGCGCCGCATCACGCGTCGCCTCGAGTTTCCGCACGAGCGGGCCCAACCGCGGATCATTCGGATCAAGGTCGAGCAGGGCCAAGATCAGAAATGCCTGGCTCTTCAACGTCATCGTCGACGATTCGGCATGGACAAGCAATTCACCGGCACGCATCCGATCGCCGATCGCCACAAAGGCCCGGGCAAGACGCGTCCGCGCGAGGAGATCCAGGGTCGAACGCCTGTCATACAGCAGAAGCATGCAATCCTTGTCCGGCTCGCCCGCCAAGGCCAGCGTATGGCACGCATAAGCCGCGTTTTGACTGCCCTCCCCAGTCCACTTATGCAGAAATTCGACAATCTTTTTCCGCGCAAAGGGATGAAGTTTCACGCCGCTCTTCTCCGCCGCGATCAGGAAATGTATCGCATAGAGCGACACCTCGCGATTCCAAGGCGGGTAGTTGCAATCGGGCCACATGACGAAGTCCGTCATACGGATCATCGATGTCACGCGTTCCACGCCGGCCGCAATATAGGCGGCACGATTCGTCGCGAGATTCCCTTCCATCGCCGACGAGGCGAGCCGATTGAGGAATCCATCCGAGGCGACAAGCGGGAAGATGCGCGAGGTGGTCTGTTCCAGGCATCCATGCGGGTAATCCGCCAGATAATCGAGCGCGCCCAGCAGTTTCGCGAGTTCCGAACCACTCGACTTGAACCACCGCACGGTCGCTTCGGCTACGGTATTCGTCCCCTGCGGCGCAAACACCTTCTTCTCGCCCGGTTCGAGACGGATCGTTCCCGCCGTCAAGCGGCTTGCCACCGCCGGACGAACCGGCAGCTCGATCGTCTGCACATGCGTTTCACCAAAACCCTCCACGGTAAACGTGAGGATTCCCTGCCCCGGTACGGACCCCGCCTGGAGTCGTACATGCCGCGTCGCAGAGCCGTCTTTCGCAAGGGCTTCCACCTTCTTCGTGGCATCCGCCTGCGCAACGCACGTGACAGCCCCCGTGGCCACGAGCGACCAGGTTGCAGAACCGGCATTCCCGCTGCGGTTGTCGAGCGTGATCGTCGCATCGAACACATCGCCCGGTGCCGCAAAACGCGGCGCATCCCCCTGCAGCACGAGTTTCGGACACACCTTCTGCAGACAGTCGGTGGCCCCCACGGCCTTCTCCGAATACGCCACCACCGCAACACGGACTTCGCCCACGAACTCCGGCAGCGTGAAGACGGTGCGACCGACGCCATTCGTCAACGGCACGGCGACCTGCCAACGCGCAAGGGTCTTGAATCGACGTGTCGGCGTCGGACTCACACGCCCCAAAAGGCCTGCGCCGATATCACCGCCCGTCTTCTGGCCACGGACCTTGGTCGGATCGCCATCCCACACCGGCAGCAGATTGTCGAAGAGATCGAAGAGCGGCAGCTTCTCGCTCCGTGCCTTCGCGAGAAACTCGACGGGACGACGCGGCGTCCAACCTGTCAACAGATGGATGCCTTCATCGACCACCGTCACAACCGCGACCGTTCCCGTGGCGCCCGTACCGATCGCCACGACATCGGCCGTCAGCGTACCGCCCACAGCAGACGGCACATACGAAGTCGTCACCTTCACCGGTACTTCGTTCTCCCAGGGACGCACCCGCAGCGTCGCTTCGCCATGTGCGCGCGCCGTCTGGCGCCAGCCGCCGTTGTCCGTGCTCTGCACCACGCAAAGCGAGACATTGAGATTCGGCGCCTGTTCCGCCGTCACGGGATCGAGCGTCAGCTCCTGCGTGGCGCCCGCCAGCTTCACCACGCGTGTGGAGATCACCTTTTCGCGCATCACCGTCAACAGCGCCCACCCGGCGAACGGCGCCTTGACAAGGAGACGCGGCACTTCGCCCGGACGATAGAACTTCTTGTCGAACGAAAGCGTCACCGCGCTCGGATTCGCCAGCGGCGCACGAACCGTGTCATCACCGCGCGAACCCAGCCAGAAGGTCTTGGCAAAGCTCACCTTCGCCTCGGTGTCCGTCAGGATCACACGATAGTCGCCCATCGTGTCGAACGGCAAGGTGAGTTCGACATCGCCCTCCGGCTTCGTTTCGATTTCCTTGATCGTACTAGCCTGAGGACGGTACACGCGGTCACAATCCCATGTCAACCACCCGCGGCGATCCTCCTTGCAGCTATAGACGCTCTCCACGCGTTCAAACGCAACGGACAGTTTCCGCGCCGTCGAAAGGCGAGTGCCATCCGGCTTCACGCAGGCGAGTTTGATCGTGGGATATCCCGTCTTCGGCAACCGCAGATTCCCGCCCAGCGTCGTACCGATATAGAACGGATAGGCGTGCAGCAGCGTTGTCGTCCGTGCGCGCGCCGGCCGTCCGCCATCCTCGAACACGGTCCCTTCGCCGAGCACGCGTACGGCAGCCTTCGGCGTGCCCGTATCCGCCCAGAGCGGCGCAGGGAAGACGGCCTTGCCGTCCGTATTCAGGATCTGCTTCGGCAGACGACGGTAATTGCCGTTCAGACCCAGGCGTTCGTCGCCGAAGCACCAACCGCCCCACCCCTTCGGCGCAAACGGTGCGTCTTCGAAGACCACCGCACCCGCGCTCACGAGCCCGCGGGCGGGACCACCGTAGAGATGTTCCGCCTTCACCGTAATCGCGAAGTTCGACGTCGACGTGCCGGTCGAACCGGCGGATACGCGAATCTGCGGCGGGGCGAACTCTTCGACGCTCACCTTCTCGTATCCCAAGATTCTTCCGTCCTTGCCGGGCGTACCGACACGAACCGTCCAAGCGCCGCTCGGACGCTCCGTTGACACCGTAAAGCCGTCGCACCAGGCGGCCCCGTAGCGGTCCGTCATCGCCATCTTGGACGCGACCACATTGTCGTCCTGATCGACCAATTCGAACTCGACCGGGAAAGGCTTGGGGGCCTCGTTCTTCCCATTACGCAGAATCGCGTGCACGAAGATCGGTTCGTCATGGCGATAGATGCCACGTTCGGTCCACACGTATGCCTGAACATCCTTCGGCGCGAGATAATCCTCGCGCTCGCCGTCGGACGGCGTTTCATCAAGCTGCCGATGGTCGCGCAAGCAGACGAACGACGTATCCATTCCGTCGGCCGTACGGGCAATCACGGCAAAGGGCTCTGCACGATCGGTGCAGACGATCTTGCAAAGACCCGTCGAGTCCGTGCGTCCCGTGCCGAGACAGCGGTTGTTGGAGCCATAGACGGAAATGGTGCAGTTCGTCACCGGCGAACCCTGCATCAGCGAAGTCGCCCAGACGAACAAGTTCTTCTGTTCGCGGCGTACGGTCAACCCGACATCCGTCACACAGACGACACGATAGCGGTTCGGATTCCACTTCTCGCCCCGTTGATCGTCCCAGTACCAACGCTGGTCCTTCCGTTCGCGTGTTGCATCGCGAATCGCCACAAGGAACACGCCGTTTGACGCTGCATCCGGCAAGGTGCGTAATTTGAAGGGTGACGCCTGATGTTCATTGACGCGCCCCATCGTCTCCACATCCCATTCGACCAGTCGGTCGGCAAGGCTTTCCGTCGCCTCCGTATCCACGCGTTCATCATCGGACGAGTAGATGGAAGTGTTTTTATAGGCCTCATGTTCGCGCGCAAGAAGCTGAACGATATTCGCCGGCGGAATCGCCGCCGCCGCGCAACGGACCTTGGCGACATTGATACTGTCGATCGCCAGCATCCGCGCCCCGCCAGGGGGCAGGTAATGTCCCGAATCGGCGAAACTCACCCGCGGCGGGGCGTCCTTCCGCTGGAACGTCAACGAAAAATCGGAAGCCAGCGGGACGGCGTCCTTGACCGTCTTCGCGACAGGGCACCCCGCCTTGACCCGTAGGGCCAGGTTCGTGCGATAGAGGAAATCACCCGTTATTTCCACATGGAAGTGGTAGTCATCCTTTTTTTTGACCGCACAATTCCATCCGCTCGACTTGTGGTACTCGATCGAATAGGGCCGCCGTGTCGGGCCGACATCCAGATAGGTCTTCAACGATTCAAGGTCCGGCGGATGACTGAAGCAGATCACCATCTTCTCCTCACCGTCATATTCCGTTCCCAGAATCCGAAGCGGTTCGGTTTGGGGTGGCTTTGCGACGACGAGTCCGCCACCGGATGGAGCGTCCTTCGCTTCGGCCACACGCCGGGTCGGCGACAGTTTTCGATTGACGAGGATCGCATCCGAGCATTGGCCGTTAGCCGGCACTTTCAGGACATCTCCTTTTTTGATCGCTTCACCAACCTTTAGATTGTTTTCCTCCATCAGTGCAGAAGGCGCAACCCCGCATTTAATTGCCACGCTCACAAGGTCGTCGCCCTCTTCTGTAACAAAATAGAGCGTTCCCGTCGAATCACGATAGCACTTGCCATTCGTAATCACGACCTTCTTCGGCGGTTGGACTTCGGGTTTTGTCCGTACGGCCTCTGCCGCCACCTTTTCCTTGTAGGCACGCAGTTCGCGCTGCGTCCAAATCGCCGTACCTACACCCCCGAGGGCGGATACCGCAAGTATCCCCATCAGGCACCAGGTTCCAACCTTCTTCCAGTTTATTTTCATCTTCGGTTCCATCTCGACTTTCTTTACGAGGGCGACCCCACGGTGCCCTTCATCTCTTGCTCGTTCCTGAAAGCCGAATCTTACGGAAGAAATGAAAAATAATGCCGTACCCCTCCCCCGCCGTAATGCTAGATGAAAAAACATGCGCGTACATCCTTTCGGACATACGCGCATGGTGTATCAACCCTGTCGATTTTCGATTATTCGAGGTCGAGGATGCTGAGCGTGTGGAACTTGTCGTCCGTCTTGTTCGTCAGGCCCGGGAAGGTCATGTCGAAGTTGGCGACGATGCACTTCCGCTTGCCGGTCTTCGGGCAGCGCCACACCATCGGTTCGCACGGCTGGTCGAAGAGGCCCGTCGAACCGTCGTTGTCGCCGTTCTTCCAGAGTTCGCCGAACGCATATTCGCCCTTCAGCTCCTTGTCGATCGACCACGTATGCAGCGCGTTGAGGCAGCTGTCGCTCATGATGATGCGGTTCTCCGCCTCGTCATAGCAGATGCCATCGCAGCACGGGAACAGCTTGGGATTCTCGAAGATGAGCTTCGCAGGGGCATACGTGCCGTTCGCCTGGCGCTTGGCCGTATAGAAGCGACCGCTGCCGAAGGTGCCGAAGTAGAGATGGCCTTCCTTCGTGATGGCGAGGCCATCCGCGCCGGAGTTGTCCTGACGGCCGGGAAGTTCCTTCGTCTGGGTTTCGAAGAGGAAGTAGGGGTCCTTCTTGTAGTCCTGCTTCTTGAGCAGCGAGACCACCTTGTTCTTGCAGTCCTTGAGCGGCACGCGGTAGACGCCGCCGATGCCAATGCCGTCGGGACGGTTGAGATCGAAGTAGGTGTCGGTGAAGAACATGTCGCCCTTGTAGAAGCGGATCGCGTTGGCGAGCTTGATGTTGTCGACCGCCGTCTCGATGCGAAGCGGCTCGCCCGTCTTCTGGTCGATCACCACGCGCATCACGCGGCTGGCGTAGTCCTTCGAGTCGCAGTTGTACTGGTTGTCGCAGTAGTAGAGATTGCCGTCCTCGAAGCACCACTCGAGGCCCATCGGGCGACCGACACCCGTCTTCGGGTTACGCGTTGCCGCCGCGAAGATGCTCCACTTGCCCGTCTTCACGCAACGCTTGAGGATGACGCCCGGATAGGCGTGGTCGCGGAGATTCGGCGCGGAGTGGTAGATGTTGCCCTTTCCGTCCTGGGTGAGGCCGTCCGGCACGTTGTTGATTTCACCGAACGCCTTGAAGAGGCGCGGTTGATACTTGGGCGCACCCGCCACCGGTTCGGCACAGGCACAAGCACCCTTCGCGCACGGACAAGTCGACGTACAGCCAGCCATCAACCCCGCGACCGCAAGCGCCGCGAGAGGGAACAAATTAAAAACGCGTTTCATTTGATTCAATCCTTTTGGTTGTTTTCAGATGACAACAGTATACCCCATCCACCCCTCCGCGTCAATAGGTTTTCAAGATTCTGGAGGTTTCCCAGTTTTATCGCCTATCGGCGCCAGGTTGTTTTGTAGACGGGTTTGGAACGGCCTCTCGGGGAGCTTCCGCCGGACCAGCCGCCGCCGCCACCTCGCCAGGAATTGCCACTGCTTGTCTGCGGCGGATCGTCGTCGTCGTCGAATGAATCGTCCCAGCTGTGGCGCGCACGTCCGGCATCGCCGCCGTAGCCCCGGTCGGCTGAATAGAGTGTCTGCTCTTCCACGAGTTCCGGCGGGATCTCGCGTACGAAGGTCGAAGGATCGACAGGAAAGAGCCCCCCATCGGCCGTCTTCTTCGCCTTCGGCACCGCCATGTAGAGGCAGTCTTTCGCCCGCGTCACGGCCACATAGAACAGGCGCCGCTCTTCGTCGAGATTGCCTTCCTCGATCGCCCGCGCGCTGGGGAACACCGTATCCGAGAGCCACGGCAGAACCACCACGGGCCATTCCATGCCCTTCGCCTGATGCACGGTCGTCATCGTCAGATGGTCCTGGGGCAGACCGTCCTTCGCCTTCGCATCGAGATTCGTCATCAACGCGACTTCGTCGAGGAACTGCTTGATGCCGCCCTGCATCGTCGCGATCTGGGACATCAATTCGCCGATGTCGTCCAGCCGTGAATCCGCATCTTCAGGTTCGAACGCCTTGTGCAGATGATCCGCATAGAAGAGCTTGCAGAAATCTTCGATCAGAAGCCGGTCTTCGCCCGCCTTGAGATGCTCCGGCGCGCGCGCGAACGCGAGCGCGATCTGCTCCCACGCGGCCTTTCCCTTCGCGCACATCATCGTGCTGAGGTTCATCCGTTCCATCGCATTCGTCCCGTCGAACGAACCGCCCAGCGCCTTCCAGTACTTCCGGGCCGTTCCCTCGCCAACACCCGGCAGCATTTCCAGCAGACGCAGGAAGCTCAGTTCGGACGTCGGATCCAGACAGAGCCGCAGAAACGCCAGCACGTCTTTCACGTGCAGCTGCTCGAACACGCCCACGCCGCTCGTGATGCGGAACGGCACGCGATTGCGCGTGAGCGTCATCTGAATGTCGATCGAAGTATAGTGCGACCGATAGAGGATGGCCATATCCGAATACGGCACATTGCGCTGTTCGTGCAGCGCCGTCACGAGACGATAGATGGCCTCGGCCTGCGCGCGTCCATCGTAGACGTGGTAGAGACGCGGCTTCACGGCGAGTCCCGTCCGGAACGGACGCAGCGTCTTCTCGAACTGATGCTTGACGTCCTTCATCACGCAGTTCGCCACATCGAGGATCGGCGACAGCGAACGGTAGTTGCGTTCCAGCTTGAGAATCTGGCAACCGTCCCAACGATCCGGGAAGTTCATGATGTTCTCGAACTGCGCGCCGCGCCACGTGTAGATGCACTGGAAGTCGTCGCCGACGACCATGATGTTGCGGTGCTTGGCGGCGAGAATATCCGTAAACTGCGCCTGCAGCGTGTTCGTATCCTGATATTCGTCCACCAAGACGTGCAAAAAGTGCTCCTGCAGGAATTCGCGCACCCGGTCGCTTTCATTCAGGAGTCGCAATCCGTTGACCAGAAGATCGTCGAAGTCCATCGCGCCCAGCTCGTGCTTTTTCGCCTCGTAGGCGCGGCACACCTTCAATACCTCCGCCGGATCGAGCGCCGTCTTCGTCTGATAACTCTGAACGATTTTCTCGAGGCTGCGCTGACGGTTCGCCGCATCGCTGATCATCTTCAGCAGCACTTCCTTCTTCGGAAAATCCTTGGGATGCTCGACGAGTTCCTTGATGCACTGTCCCATGATCTTCTTCTGATCGTCTTCGTCGAGAATCGCAAAACCGGGCTTGTACCCCAGGCAGCTGCCGTACTGGCGCAGGAACCGCGCGCACACATGGTGGAACGTGCCGCTCCACACGCCGCCCATTCCCGGCACGAGCTTCTCGGCGCGCTCGAGCATTTCGCGCGCCGCGCGATTCGTAAAGGTCAGCAGCAGAATCCGTTCGGGCGGCACGCCCTGCTCCACGAGATACGCCACGCGATGCACGAGCGTGCGCGTCTTGCCCGTACCGGCCGCTGCGAGAACGAGGATCGGCCCCTCACCGGCCGTGGCGGCCTTATACTGTTCCGGATTCAGTTCTTTTGCAAAATCGATCATCTCCAACTACACCCCTGTCCATTCACCGCAATTTTACATTTTCCATTTTCAATTTTCAATTCGTACTGACGGTCCAGGTGCGTCCGCACATGTGGCAGGTGATGTCGAGCGTCGGCGGCAAGGTCGCACGCTCCTCTTCCGAAATCGTCGCCAGCATCGCCGCCGCGCGCTCCGCACTGCAGCGGCACGCGAACGCGAGCGGCGTCGTCTTGCGGATCTCCGCCTGCGGGAGTCCGAGCTTCTTCAGCAACGTCCGCGGCGCCGCAGTTCCTGAGGCCAGGGCTTTCGCCGCCGCTCCGGACGCAAACACCTCCGCCACTTGTTCAAACGCCTTCGCGTCGCCGTCGGGCGAACATTCCGCGAGAAGTCCGCGCGCATACAGCGGCACGCCGTCGTCGCCCGCCACCGCCACCACGGCGGTTCGCACACGCCGCTGCAGCGACTGGTCGAAGAACGCGTCGAGACCCGTCGCGATCGCCTGCTTCTTCCAGGCCGTCGCCACGACGCCGCTCGAAAGAATGCTGCCCGGAATCGAACGGATGATCTCGAACGTGCCCGTCTCGCCCAGCACCGAAACGTCCTTCGGCGCGCCAAGACCGTCGAAATCGTTGAGAATCTTCTTCTTCGTATAGCCGCGCAGCGTCGCCGCCGCCGTACATTCCACGAGGAATTCTTCCAGCGGACCCGGACAATCCAGACGGAACGTCACGGTTTCGTCGTCTTCCGACGTCTCGGCACCCAAGAGCGCCGCGCCTGCAAGCGCCTGCGCCAGATAGGTGGCCGCCGTCGGACCCGAGAGATGGCCGCGCGCGAGCTGTCCCGCAGCAGTCGTACAATCGACGCAGACAACGGAAATCTTCGTCTGCGCATCAAGAATTTCTACACGTTGATCGTTCATGAACCTTATGCTTCCCCAATCAAATGGATTTCGATATCGTCGAGCGCGCTCAGGACATTCTCGGCGTTCGCCGCTTCCAGCATGCGGACGTCTTCGCTCGGCGCCGTGACTTCGACCTGCTCCGGATGCTCAAGGAAGGACGTGAACTGGGCGTGCAGCGCTTCGATACGCCGCACGTGGCGTTCAAGCGCCCACAAGGCGAAATGCCACTTGTTGAGGAATCCGTAGCGCGAATCCAGTTGCGGATCGAAATCCTCGAAACTGTCACGCCGCACGGTGAACGCCCACTCCATCGCACGCAGACGGAACTCGAAACCGGCGAAGAAGCGCTCGCCCAGCTCCGCGCGCTCGCACACGGGATGTTTCGCCGCAAACTCGGCCAGCGCCTTCGCATAGACGGCGAGATAGAAGGACGCAATCGCATCGAGGTTGCGGTCCGTACGCGCACGATCCGGCCACCCCAGCGAACCACGTACCGAACAGTACGAAACGTCCTGCGGCATCAGGCGTCCGGCCTTGATGTCGTAGCTGAACTGATAGATTTCCTTGCCGATGTTGTAGAGCGGCGTCTTTGTCGCGGGATCGTACTTCTTCATCGCCAGGTTCTGCGCGGCGGCATCGCCCATCAGCGATGCAAGCGCCAGCACGACCTGCGGATCTTCACCCGCATCCGCACCGCCGAATTCGCCTGCCAGCTGGAAATAGTTCGCCGGAATATCCACCAGCGGTTCCCCTTCGCACCGCGTGCGAATGTAGAACTCGCCCTTCAGCGTCTGGCGTTTCTGTCCGGCACGCCGCTGCAGGAGACGATAGTTCGGCAGATTCACGCCCAGCGACTTGAACGCCTTGGCCCGCGTGATCACATAGCTGCCGTATCCGTTGCCCGAACGCGAGAAGCGCTTTTCGACAAATGACAACACGAGCGGACAGCGGTCCGTCTTGTAGACGACTTCGCGCGTGGTGCCTTGACCGATCGGGCTCTCCTCCTCGGCGTCGTTCGTCCGCAATTCGTAGACGTTCGCATATTCAATATGCTCGTCGCGGCTGACAATGCCGCGCAGATTCGACAGCAGCACCTCACTGCGCGCATCGCAGTCCGGATCATACACCGGAAACCCGTTCTTGTACTGAACGCCCGGCAACGCCGTACGACGGTCGTCGAATGCCGGCGTCGCGCCTTCCCCCATCACCGAGTAGATCTCGCCCGTGATGTACATGTAGAGCGTTTCGGTAAAGGCCTTCGCGTTTTCATCCGCCAGTTCCGGACGCGTCAGCAGCGACTTGTAGAGCGCATCGATCTCTTCAATCCGCGCCGCCGCCTGCTGTTCGTCAAGCCGGTTCAGAACGAGCGCCTGCATCAGCTTCTCAAGTTCCGGCACAAGCCGCTCAAGCGACACGCCGCGCCGGAGGCCGAAGAGCTCGATTTCGTGATGGCCGTGGTATTTGATCTCGCGCAGGAACGAGTCCGAATGGCCTTCGAACACGCTGACGAGCTCGTGCAGCTGGTCCACAAAGGCGGGATAGTCCGTCCGCGCAAGCGCCACGAACCGGTGGAATTCCGGATAGGAAAGGAAGTGGACGCCACGCGTGCCGTGATAGTAGCGCAGGTCCGTTGAAATGCGCTTGCGGCTGGCATTCAGCGCCACGCTCATTTCGCGCTCCGTCCAGGCCAGCGGCTTCACGCGCCATTCCTGTCCACGCCGGCGGAAATGCTCCAGCGTCTGATCGTTGCGTTCGACCATCACCACGTCGCGATTCGCGAACTTGAGCGTGCCTGTCAGCCAGTCGTCGATCGCCGCCAGACGGCGACACGGCACATCGCGCTGCGAGAGTTCAAGCTTGCCGTTCACGACGTTTCCGCAAAGGACGTCTTGCATCATCACTTCGCCGCGCCGGGTCGAGGTGAGGCGGCAGAGGTCCCAGAACTGTCCCTGCAAGAGAGGCAGCGCCGCCACGGAGTGGTTGCCGGTCGTGACGGTCATCACGTGACCGGGGCCCCCATTGGGCCGCAATTCGCTCTTCGCGACGATCAGAACCGACGCATGCGCGTTGAGGTTCAACCACACGCCCTTCTCGAAGATGAACGTATCCACGCCCAGGTCATAGGCGTGAAACGAACGACGACGTCCCATCGCGCGCGTCACGACCGCAGGGGCGCGACGCGTAGCCTTCCGCTGAATCTCGCGGAGCAGCTGTTTGACGGACGTCTTCTTCATACCTCCCTCGGCTTAGACGTGGGAATCCTCGTCGTCGTCCTCATCGTGATGATGATGATGGTGGACGTGTCCCAGACGGATTTCCTCCTTGGCGATCAGGTCCTCCACAAACCCGCCGAGCGCATCCAGATCGGCTTCGTCGGCCGCCGCAAGCAGGTTCGACAGCGCCCGCGGCACATGGCGCGCGAACTGGGGCTGTCCCACCGAGGCCAGTCGCCCGAACGCACCCAGAGCCTGCACAAGGCGCTGCACGGCGCCGAACGCGAGCTTCGGCACGGGATAGAGTTTCGCCAGCGACTCGCGCTCCGTCTCTTCCAACGGCACGTAGGGGTCGTAGAGCAACGACGCTAGGTCGTAGGCCGCCGCCCCGAGGCGCATTCCCTGAAAATCGATGAACGCAAACGAACCGTCCGCCCGAAACAGCACGTTCGAGCTCTGGAAGTCGCGGTGGACGAGCACGGGGCGCTGCCGCGTCAACTCGTCGGCCACCATCTCCAGCTCCTTGCGTACATCGTCCGGCAGCTTCTCGTAGCCGTAGCGTTCTTTCACGCAGTACGTCTCGAAGAGATCGCGCTCCCACGCATAGAGTTCAGGACCAAAGGCCGGCTCCAAGGCCTGTCCCTTCTCCTGCAACGCCAGCTCCACGCCCTTCTCGTGCATCGTCCGCAATGCCTTCACGACGGGCGCATAGAGCTTCACCCGATTCACATTCTTTCCGCTCGCCCGCGTTTCAAGCGAGTCGCCCGGGATGTCCTCCAACGCCAGCGTCTTGAGGTCCGGCAGATCGGCCAGAACCTGCGGAACCGGCACCCCCGCCTGCTCCAGCAGATGCGCATGATGCGCATAGCGGGCGTTTTCCGGACGCTTCGCATCGTCGTATTCAATCGCGATCGCGCGCTCGTCGCCATGCACAAGACGCCAGAACGACCGGTCGCTGCCGCGCGTGCCCAGGAACGCCGCTGCCGTATCTTCCGGCTTCCATCCGATCGTCTTCGCGAGCGCCGTCAGACGCGGATTGTCAATCTGGTCGACACCCACAAGCGCCGTCGTTTCAAACGTGCCGCCGATGAGACCGCCCGTCACCACGCATCCCGCGAGATCGGCGCTCGGCATCAACTTCACGCCCGAGAACAGCACATTCGGGTTCTCGTCGAAGCGTTCCGGATTCAACGCCGCGTGCGTTTCAAGATAGCTTTCGAGCGTTCCGCAGTCTGCCCAGAAGGCGCCGTCGGGATCCGCCCCCACCACGATGTCGCCCGTCGTCATCATCGCCTTGTTGTAGGCCTCGACAATCGTCGAGAAACCTTCGGGCTTCACCTGGTCGAGCACCTTGGGTCCCAGCAGCGCGAGGCCGCAGTAGGTGTAGGTTCCATCGTCCCCTGCGACATCGCTCGCCCAATTGCAGATGCGTCCCTCGAAGTCCGCCTCGATCGTCCGCGGACCGAACGACTCGCTCATCCAGCACCCGGCGAAACGACCGCTCTTTTCAAAGGCGTCGACAACGGCCTGCGGATCGAGGTCCTCGATCACGATGTCGCCGTTCACCAGCCAGAACGGTTCCGTTCCCAGGAAATAGCGCAGCGGATTCAGCACGCCGCCCGTTCCGAGAATCTCGGGCTCGTCGGCCACGATGATCTTCGAAGGACCCTTCCGATTGTGGATGTACTGGCGGATCTTCTCCGCCTGCCAATGTGCATTGACGGCGATTTCCTCAACGCCCCACTGCTCGAGCTGCGAGAGGATGCGCTCGAGCATCGGCACCCCCCACATCGGCAGGAGCGGCTTCGGCGCCACCAGCGTCAGGGGACGCAGACGCGTCCCCAGCCCGGCGGCCAGCACGACCGCCTTTTTGACTTCACAAGCTTTCATAGAGGCCTCGTAATCCTCACCTCGGCACTGCCCAGGCCGGCGACTGTTCCAAATTTCTTGATTCCGACGGTCACGTGTTCCACGCGCGGATCGGCGAGGCAGACATCCGCCACCACATCCGCCGCGCGCTCCAGCAGACGGCATTTCGCGTCTTCCAGCGCTTCGCGGATATTGCCGACCAGGAGCGCGTAGTCCACTGTGTCGTCCAGACAATCCGAGAGCGCGGCGTCCTGAAGGTCAAGCGCCAGCTCGACATCCACCATCACCTGCTGCTCGGTTTCACGTTCCTCCGGGAGATCGCCCAGAATGCAATCGACAACAATTCCATTGAGCTTGAGCATGTCCATGAGACGCCTCCCGGTTTCGTATTTCGGCGCACTTAGCGCCACTGCATCCGCTGGCGTTGCTGGTGCATCTTCGGCTCCTCGAGATGCAGGGCAAACCACGGATCACCTAATCCGTTATTGGTGAAATGGGCCACGCGGTTGTTCGCGAGCACGTCGCGATTGGCCTTCAGCGTTTCGTTGTCGCTCTTTTCCAGCGCCCGCACCAGCGCCTTGAACGCGCCGTCGATATCCCCGCGCTTGACGAGAATCCACGAATAGGTCCCCGCGAGCAGCACGTTCTGGTTGTAGCGCAGACGCTTCACCGCCTTCGTATAAACCTTCTCGATCTCCTCGATCGGCTTCTCCAGCATGTAAAGACGCGCCATCTTCATCGCCGCCATCGTGGGATCGACCAACAGCACCTTCGGCATCAGTTCATCCGCCTTCTTGAACTCCTTCACCATCCAGTGCAGCTGGAACTGCGCCGTCGCGATCTGGCGCTTCATCAGCGGCACCCAGTTGTCGAACACATGCAGCTTTTCGGACGCCTCAAGCGCGTCCCCGACAAACACCTTCGTATCGCGCAGGATCTCGCCCTGCGCCTGCTGGATCGAACTCGGCGGACGCATCTGCCACCGCGCGACCTTTGCCTGGATCTGCTTCTGACCGGCCATGAGGATGTTCTGCACTTCACTCATACGCGCCTTGACCTTCTTCTGGATGAACCATCCCACGAGCGCATTGGCCACGCCGAACGCGACCACGCCGAAGAAGATGCTCCAGCCGTAGCCGAACACCGCACCGAAATAAAGCCCCAGCGCAACCCCTGCGCCGAACAAAGCTGTCAGAATCACCGTCAACATCAGTCTCTACCTTCTTTATTTTCCTATCACTTCTGGCCACGGGCGACAATGCGCCCGAGAATTGTATTGCCCAGTTTCGCATGCTCGATAATCGGCTCGAGAATCGTCGCCGCCTGCTTCGTCGCATGCTGTTTGATCGTATTTGCCTTAAGTTTGGCCTTGTCCTTGAGCCCCACCTCTTCGCCAAATACAACATTGACGTTGAGTTCGGCCAGGCTCTTCACCAGCCAATCGCAACCTGAAAAATCCTGCGGACACCCCGGGACATCCCGATTCACGCCGAGAATATGCATGCCGGCGGCCCGACCCGCCGCGACACCGGCCGTCGAGTCTTCCACCACCACGCATTCGCTCGCGTCGACATCCAGCATGTCCGCCGCCTTGAGGAATCCGTCCGGCGCGGGCTTGCCCCGCGTATAGTCCTCGGCGCCGAGAACGAACTTGAGCTGCTTCGCCACCCCGCACATCTCCGCCGCCGCCTGTACATCCGCATGCGGCGAACCCGAGACGATCACGCACGGCGCCAGCTTCGACACGCACTTGAGAAACTCAACGGCGCTGGGGATGATCTGGATCGTCGGGTCCGCAAGAAGCCGGTTATGATAGACGCGCAGCTCCTTCGCATCCTCCATCGGAGACGCCTTCGGCAAATCGGGGAACATCGCGTGCAGCGTCGTGTCGACATCGATCCAGCTGTGACCGAACACGACCGGCAACACGGCCTCGACGGTCGCGGTCTGGCCGCGATCCGCAAGCCAGGCCACAATCGCCTCCGCCCAGATGCCCTCGGAATCGATCAAGGTGCCATCGAGGTCAAACAAGAATGCCGCAGGCTTCATTTATCCTTCCCGCAGCACTTCTTGTACTTCTTGCCGCTGCCGCACGGACACGGATCGTTCCGCCCGACCTTCGGCTCTTCGCGACGGTACGGTTCGTCGGTCTCGATGGTGCCGTCAATGAAGCGCCATTCGCCGTCGATCTTCTTGAAGTACGAACGCTCGCGGTGTTCGCACTGCTGGCCGTTCGCCGAATAGTGCGCGACGAAGGAGACGAAGCCTTCCTCGTCCTTCTTGCCGCCCTTTTCGGTCTCGACGACCGTGAGGCCCTGCCACTGGGCCGAAGACGACCAGTCGCGCGTCGTCTTCTCGTCGAATTCGGCACGGACCTCGGGACCCGAGGAGGCATACAGAAATTTCACGTCTCCGACAGCGTACGCGGTATAGCGCGCACGCATCAGTTCGACGGCCGTTTCGGCTTTACGTTCGCCACCCAAAACGGGTCCGCAGCATTCGCCGAAAGTCTTGCCGCTGGCACATGGACAAAGTTCATCGTTTTTCATGGCGATATTATATCAAAAAAGCGGCCAAAGGTGAAAGGGTTCAAACGAAAATTCGTTAGGGGGCAAGGATGGCCTTCCCCCTGACGTTACGCCTTGCGTCCGATTTCTTCGACTCGTCTTTCTAGCCCTCGTAGACGAGGCAGAAGCCGATCTTTTCCGCCAGTTTCTCGACGTCTTTGGCGAAGTCGCCGATGAAGGTCACGCGATGCCAGCCGAAGGTCTGCCAATGCGGATAGATGTTTTCATAGTTGTCGCCGCGCACTTCCACCACCATCTTCGTGCGGCAGCCGCGATCGTCGCGGTCGTTCGCGGTAATGATGCCGCGCTGCACGGCCAGCTTGCGTGCCGTCACATTGAGCTTCACCGTGGTCACGGGATAGCCCACCGGCGCAAAGGCACGCGAAGAGGCCCCTTCGCGATCCGCGCAATGCGTCAGAATTTCATAGGGTTCCTCCGGTCCCTGCGGACCAAAGAAACGGCGCGTGCTCACGCAATGCGCGAAGATGATCGACCGTCGCGGCGCATCGATGCACGGGTCGGAGATGTATCCCATGCGCCCTTTCGTGAGCGCGCGGAAAAGCAGCATCGTCATCACGGACTCGATGTCGTTTTCACAGGTTCCCATGAGGCCTTCGTCCTGCAACTGCATGAACCCGAGGCACGGGTACCCCATCAGCTTGCCGTGATAGCACCCGCCCAGACAGTTGATCGTAATCGCCGCCGCCTTCCGTTCCGCCAGAAGCGCCTTCATGCCGTGATAGACCTTCGCCGCGCCGAACACGCTCGCCTCGGTCACGCCCGGGCCCACCCAACGGGCCCCCTTCAACCAAGCCGCCGCCGTCGCCTTCGCCGTTTCGTCGGGGACCTTCTTCGCCGCCGCGTTCACTTCGTCGTAGGACACGTTTTCAATCTCCACGCCAAACTGCTGGCGATAGCGCTTTTGCACCGTTTTGGAGGTCCCTTCGACGGAGAGTATCTTCATTCCCCTCACCGCAGCCAGCGCCTCCTCCGTCGTCGCGCAGACGAGCGGCCCCTCCTTCGGCACCAGCTTCGACGCCGCCGGCGTATGGGCGAGCCGATACGTACGGGCCGCCGCCAGGCAGTCGGCCGGCGAACCGTCTTTCAGCTTCGCAAAGGCGCGGGCGAACTCCACCGTGTCGTTGAAGTCCAGACTCGAAAGTCCCTCGTAGTTCGCGATCTTCCGATTGGTGAGATTCGCATTCGCCATCAACCACCAGCCGATGCCGGAATACGGGAAGGAGCAGAAAAGCGTGGGCTTACCCGATCGGTAGATGCCGCTCAACGCCTCCACCCAGTTGTTCATCTGGATGACGAGATACCCCTGGATGCCGCCCTTGGCTTCGTCCGCCTTGACGAGCTGTGCCCCCTCTTCCTTGCTGGAAACGACCACCGGGGCGAACGCGACTTCGGGGATTCGCGCGTTGAGCGTATCCGTCACGTTCTTAAACACGGGCGTGAAATCGAAGTCGATGTGCGGCCAGGTCTTCACGCGCTGATGGTTGTCCTTCCCCATCTTGAACGCGGCGAACACGAGCCGCACGCGCACGGCGTTCGTCTTGGACGGAATCGTACCGGCAGGAACGGGTTTCGGAATCGCCGTCAGATATTCCGGCACCAACGCGCCCACACCGAGGAAGGCGCCCAACTGCCGCAGAGCCTCGCGCCGCGTCACGTCGCGAGCTGCATTTGAATCCACCAAATCCATTATGTTGAAAAGGTCCGTGTTTGCCATGATCGACTTCTCTTTCTTTCGACTCGACTACCATTCCGCAGACAGGATGAATCTTCCACCACGTCTACGCCGAAGATGGTACCACATTTGACCTTCACGAGTCAATGTCCAATCTTACTGGAGTCTAACAGTTTTGGCTCTTCAGGCAGAAGTGTGGGTCGATACGCGCCGCATAAGTTCATTTACCCCTGGTGTTTGCGGGCCCGTTCCGCCTTCTCCCGGGCCGCCGAATTTCGATTGACGGGCAGAACGTCAAGATTCGGCCCCATGGGTTCCGCGACCGCCGCAGTCGAAAGCGGGTCGTCCGTCCCCGCAGCCCGATTCTGTTCCGAATTGAAATCAAGCTAGCCCCGCCCGAACCGTCCTCGCGGGAAAATCCCTTGGGAGAATTCACGCCGACCGTCGTCGTCGCAGCCAGCCGAGGAGCCGCCGCGGCCTCCTCTCCGTCCTGTCCGCCGCCGGGCCCGCGAGCGCGGGGACGCAATCGGGGTCGAGCCGCAGCGCGAGCGCCGCCTCGAGCGCGACGACCGTCCCCGCGCCCTCCGCGAGGATCCCCGCCGCCCGAGCCCG
>JAZUGW010000138.1:0-2074 GCA_045641465.1 Kiritimatiellia bacterium
CGTTGTTCAAGCGGGCCGTCCAGTTCGCCCGCGGGTAGGCGCGTACCGCCGTCAAACCGTACAGCCCCCCCATATTGAGGCCGATATACTGGTTGGCCGCCTCCTTCATATCGGGACACGTCCCCGTGGCGCCGTCAAAGGCGAGGTCGGCAAAGCCCTGCCCGGCCGTCCACAACTGGGCATTGCAAACAACGGAGAACCCGGAGAGTAAACGTGTTTCATCGTTCGGATTGCGATCCAGACGGCGTCCTCGGCGGTACCGCACCGGCGCGCTCTTCACGCCATCGTAGTCGATTCCGTTCTCCGTATTCCGATAGGCCACGGCATAGTAGTAACGCGGCCCCACAAGGAGCGTATTGTCAGTATAGGACATCGCCGTGGGCGAGAGCGACTCGGCCGTGAGGCACGTCCAGGGGCCCTCGGGACCATTCGCCCGATAGACGAGCGTTCCCGTACGAATGACGGACTCGTCGAGCGGCGTCCAGGTAATGACGGCATATCCACTCTCAAGATCGGACATCGCCACCGACACCGTCGGAGCCGCCTTCGGATGGGGCGTACCCACCACCTCGAATTCGCTCGCATTGAACCACTCGCCGCCTTTGGCCTTGAGGCGCACATACCGCGTCGTAATCGGCTCGGGGAACATGACTTCCACCGTATTGACCCGCGTTGCGCCCGAGATCGTACCCACGGTGACGGGATTCACGAACTCGCAGGTCGCCCGGTTGGCGGGATCGGGGATGACGGCTTCGCCTACCTGAACGGACATCCCATTCAACCGCCCCACCCAATCGGAGTCCACCGTACGCGCCACCGCGCGAATGCCGGCAATCTGATGCTCCGCGCCCAGATCGAGTCCCACCCAATCGCCCGTCGCGCCGGCGCTCGGCGGATCGAAAAAGGTCGTAACCTTGCCGTCAAAGACGTACGAATTGACATTGCCCCCGTTTTTGTATGATCCTGTCGTACCGATCGTCACGCCTTTCATGGCATACGACTTGAAAGTGCCGACTTCGTACCACGGCGACTGTGCCGCCGTGCCGTAGGCGCGAAGACGATACGTCGTTGAATCATAGACCGGCTTTTCATCGAAGCAGAGATAGCCGTGAATCGTATCGGCGGTGTAATTATCCCAACAGAACGGAATGTAGGCCACATGCTCGTACGCCGAATCGTCAGACGCGGCAGGCTTGCGCTGCAATTCATAGAACGGCGCCGCGGCCGTGTAGGCCAGCCCGAGCGTGAGATGGTTGTTGATGAAGAAACTCGTCACGATGTTCGCCGCCGAACACGTGGGCGTTTGTCCGTCAAATGCCGCAGAGAGCGTCGCCGCCGTGACACCGTAGAACTCGATTTCGCTCGGGTTGCCGCAGTAGGCGCCGTCGGCACCGAGAAGGCGCAGATACTTGTAGCCGTGAAGCGATTCGGGATTCGCGACGTAGAAGTCGGCCCACGTTCCCTTCTTCGCCTTGTCGTCCCATGTCCAGCCATCCGTCGTGGCGCCCACATGTAACGTCACGGCATCGGAGAAGTCGGCCTGATTCGCCCCCTGGAAGAAACAGCCGAACATGCGATTCCAAAGGGTGGTCGGACGCCCGTAATAGCGGATGCGCGTCACGACCACCGGTTCGGTGAATGCGAGACCGGCCCAGCACGGAACCGCCGCCGTTCCCCCCGAAGGCGGGTCGAAAAAGGTGTTGACGTCACCATCGAACACCTTTTCCTTCGTGTTGCCACCATTGTTGTAGGATCCCTCCATGCCGAGAACGACGAGGTTCCCGCCGTCGTCCTTGACTGCGAGACTGTTCAATTTCGTTCCGCACCACGTTGGCGACGGCCCCGCCCAAAGCGTCCCCGCCGTCACGGCCGCCAACAGCATCGTGAAGCAACAAAAGACTCGAGATCGATTCAGTGAAGACATCATCGCATTCATGGAGGATCCCCCTTTAACGTTTAAACAACATTAAATTATATCAAAATCACTTGGACCACGCCACGGGTTTGCCGCCCTTCGTCACCTGCTTGACATCGAGCTTGCCTTCGCAGACTTCAAGTACGACCTTGTCTGACG
>JAZUGW010000139.1:0-4735 GCA_045641465.1 Kiritimatiellia bacterium
TGTCCGTCACGCGCCCCGAGCGCGCGCGCGGCGGACGCCGTGTCGAACGCGATTTCGGTGGGGTGCACCTCGAGCGCGAACTTCACGCCGTTTTCGGCGTAGACGTCGAGGATCGGCTTCCACGCCTTGGCGAACTCCTTGTAGCCGTCGGCGACCATCTGCGGGGTGGTCGGCGGGAAGCTGTAGAGGTACGGCCAAAGCGGCGAACCGGTGAAGCCGGTCACCACGCCCGCACCCAGGTTCTTCGCGGCCTTGGCGGCGAGCTTCATCGTCTTGACCGCCCAGGTGCGCATTTCCTTCGGCTTGCCGCGCACGGCCGCCGGCGCGAACGCGTCATGGCGCTTGTCGTAGATGTCGCACACGAGCTGGCCCGTGAGGTGCGTGCCGATCGCCCAGCAGCCGAGGTTGTTCTTGGCGAGCGTCGCCTTGCGGTCTTCGCAGTACGCCTTGGACTTCGCCGCCTTCTCGATGTCGAGATGGTCGCCCCATGTGGCGATTTCAAGACCGTCATAGCCGATCTCGGCCATCTTCTCGCACACCTTCTCGAACGGAAGGTCGGCCCACTGGCCCGTAAAAATAGTAACTTTTCTTGCCATTTCAGTGACTCCTCTTTGACAAATTGAAAATTGGAAATGTAAAATGTAAAATGCGTTCGGGACCTCCTCAGCCCTCCGCCCATTTTACATTTTCCATTTTACATTTTACATTTTCTTCCACACGTTGCCCTGCTCGCTCGAGTCGCACACGGCATTGATGAACTTCATGCCGCGCACGCCGTCGATCACGCCCGGGAAGTCGAGTTCGAGCGCCGTGGGTTTCTTCTTCGCCAGGCGCGCACGGATCGTGTCGCAGAAGTTGCAGTAGTTGTTCGCGAACGCTTCAAAGAACGCCTCGGGGTGGCCCGTGGGCGTACGCGTGCAGCGCGCCGCACTCGGGCTCTTCGCCGCGACGTAGCCGTTGCCGCGCTTCCACACCTGCTCCGGCGCTTCCTGGTCGAACACGCGCAGATAGTTCGGATTCTCCTGATACCACGCGAGCGCCTTCTTTTCACCGTACACCCAGATGTGCAGATCGTTCTCTTCGCCGGGCGAAATCTGCGAGGCCGTCAGGACGCCCTTCGCACCCTTCTCCATGTGGAAGAGCACATTGCCGTCGTCGTCGAGCTTGCGGCCCTTCACGAAGATCGTCAGGTCGGCCAGCACTTCCGTGATCTTGAGGCCCGTGATGAACTCCGCCAGGTTCGCCGCGTGCGTGCCGATGTCGCCCATGCAGCCCGCGCGGCCGCTGCGCTTCGGATCCGTACGCCACGAGGCCTGCATGTTCTCCTTGCCCGTGAGCTTGTAGAGCCAGCCCTGCGGATACTGCACCACGACCTTGCGGATCTTGCCGAGATCGCCGGCCTTCACCATGTCGCGCGCGAGCTTCACCATCGGATAGCCCGTGTACGTGTGCATGAGACCGAACGTGAGCCCCGTCTTCTTGACGAGCGCCTGGATCTCTTCGGCCTGTTCGACCGTGAGCGTCATCGGCTTTTCACACATCACGTTGAAACCGGCCTCCAGGCACGCCTTCGCAATCGGGAAGTGCGTGTGGTTCGGCGTGCACACCGTCACAAAATCAATCCGCTCGTCCTTCGGCAGCGCCAGCTCGCCCTTGATCATCTCGTCGTATGTGCGATAGACGCGCTTCGGATCGAGGCCGAGATTGCGTCCCTGCTCAAGCGACTTCTCGGGATCGATATCGAACGCGCCGGCAACGATCTCCACGCCGCCATCCATACGCGCCGCACGACGATGCACCGCACCGATGAAGGCGCCGATACCGCCGCCAACCATGCCCATTTTAAGCTTCTTCATGAATTCCGCCTTTCTACAGTTTTGATGATGTCACTAGTATAACGAATCCCCGACTAAAACGCAAGTCTGCTTCACGCCGGAGTTCACCCATTTTTCCACCTCTGCGCGCCGAGTGTACCGTGTACGGATCACCTAATCTGGGGGCCTACGGCAGGTAGGTGCCTCGCCACCAGATGGCGTGGCCTTTCAGGTCGGGACCGAAATAGAAACCGGGTTGGGGCGGCTGGTTGTAGCCGCAATTCTGGGTGGCAACCGAAATCCGATAAACGGGATCCTGGAGGAAGGTCCAGAAACGATAGGCGGTGGACTCGGGCGTCAGGTAGATTCGAAGCGACTTTCCGTCTTCCGCGCGCATCACCACCTCTTCCCGCCAGTCGCCGAAGATGTCGCCGCTCATCGGCGGCACGCATTTCGTACCGGGATTCGGACGGCTGCCGGCAAAGACCATCGTCGTCCACCCACGCCCCGCCCGCAACGAGAAATTGCTCAGCTGCTTGCCGTGAAACATGTCGCGCGTCAATTCGCCGCCCCACCACACGAGATACGACATCCCGGGACGTCCCCACCGATGCGGACGGAAATCGGCCGTCCACAGATTGATGCCGCTCGCCGCCCAGAACTCCGTTCCGTAGAAGTCGCCGTCCACATCGCCCGCTACCGCGCGCGGCACGTCTTTGTCGGACTTCAATTGAAAGAGCACTTGACCCGTTCCTGCGTCGCGCAGCACACCTCCGTCCCGCCGGTTCTCCTGGCATGTCCACACCTGCAACCCCGGCGTTTGCGGCGTCAGCTGGATGAGGTTCATCGCGTCGCCATGGCCCATCCCCGTCGTATAGAGTCCCTGCCCGTTGTCGTCCATCACCATTTGACCGTAGATGATTTCGTCCCGTCCATCCCGATCGACATCGGCCACGCGCAGGTTATGGAAGCCCTGCCCGCCGTATTCCGGCTTCTTGTCCTTGTGCGAATCGAAACGCCAGCGCGTCTTGAGCGTCCGTCCGTCCCAATCATATGCATGGAGAATCGTTCGCGTATAGTAGCCGCGGCACATCACCACGGAGGGATGCACGCCGTCGAGATAGGCAATTGCCGAAAGGAAGCGGAACGGACGATTCCCGTCGCGATCGCGCCGGTCGAACCAGCCGTTGATCCAGCCTCGACAGCAACGCCAATCATCCGCCAGCACTTTCGGCCACGGATCGCGCGCGAGGATCGCACCCGTGCGGCCATCGAAGACGGCCGTGAAAAGCGGCGCGAAAATGACCTGCCCCGACTTCTCGCGCCAATCCTTCTTCGCATCGCCCCACACCTTGCCTTTCCCATCGACGGTTCCATCGGAAACGCGGCAGACGACTTCGGCACGTCCGTCGTTGTCGAGATCATACACCATGAACGGCAGATAGTGCGCACCCGCGCGGATGTTGATCCCCAGATTGACACGCCAGAGCGAACGTCCCGTCGAGAGCTTGAACGCCTCCAGATAGTACGCGCCTGTCGCGCCGGCATGGGAATTGTCGCGCGCATTCGTGGGCGCCCAGTTCACGACGAGTTCCATCTCGCCGTCGCCATCCAAATCGCCGATCGAACAGTCCTCGGCGAAGTAGGAATATTTTTCGCCTTTGTTGATGAACGTCGCGGGAATCTCGCCCGCCGGAGGCGGCGTGCCGAGCGGCAGTTCCACATAGCCGATCGGCGCCCGCGCGCCAATCGTCCACCGCGCGCCCGCGCGTGGCGCCGCTTCGTGCGTTCCTTTCACCGTATAGGTGGCCGCGCCTTCATAAGGGAGCGAGAGCCAGGTCGATTCGCGCACGGGCTTGGCGGTCACCTTCTTTCCATTGCAATAGACGTCGAACCCGCACGTGCGCGGGTCGCTCATCAGATACCGCCACGACACCGTAACATGCGTTTCATCACGCCGCACGACCACCGTGCCGCGTCCGAGCGCCTCGCCTTTCAACCGCTTGAAATCGTAGGCTGTGGCGGGCGCGGGGAAGGGTCCCCCCGCCGGCGACACCGCCTTCGCCGCATCGGTGGGATCCCACGGACGATGCACCGTACCGAACGCGCGAAGAACGGCCTTCCCGTTTCCCGGGAACTCCATCCAGGCGCGCGCGTTGAACGCTTCCAGCGATTTGAGTCCCGCACCCGCCGCCTTCCCCCAGCGCGGCCAGTTCTCGGCGGCCGCAAGAAGCGTGACGCGGCGCCCCAGACAATACTGCACGCCCATGTACCGATCGGCAAATGTCCAATTCCACTTGCCGGCGTCGTAGACGATCGACGTGATGCGCGGATGGACGCTCGCCAATTGCGCAAGCGGAGCGGCAAGGCGTTTCACGCCCTCCCACTCCACCGGTACGCGCGCACGGTCTTCGAGCGCGAAATCATACGGCGCACGATACGCCTCCCACCGCGGGATCGGCTTCGCCTTCACCGCCTCGGCGAGCGCGAGGAATTGCGCAAGGTCGGGATCGTTCACGCCTTCGCAAGGGAAGACGATAAACCGCGCCCCTGCGACACGGACGCGAACCGCATCCGCCTCCCGCAATTCCGCGCGCGAAACGACACACCCCTCAACCGCCTGCGAATCGGCCCGAATCGAACCGACAAGCAAAAGCGAAACGCCGAGGCAGCAAATGAGAACGCGAGTCATGCGAACATTTCGCCGACGGACGATCGCCGTCAGCGGTTGATGTACTCGAGCATCCACGGGAGGACGGCCATCACTTCCCACTTCTTGAAGCGCATTTCATTCGCGCAGCCGCCGTGGAGCTGACGGCCGCGCTTGCCGGTTTTCTCGCACTTGGGATCGATGATGTCGAAGGTTTCAAAGCCGTTGATGCGGTTCACGATGCGGTTCCCCACGGCGATCGTCGCAACCG
>JAZUGW010000140.1:0-36607 GCA_045641465.1 Kiritimatiellia bacterium
AGCGGAAGTGGGTGGAGGTCATCCTCCAGAAGCTGGTCGCAAGGGGGATCGCGCACGCACTCGACGAACTGCCCCGCAGGTACGTCTCGCGCGAGTTCCTGACTCTTTGAGGTGCAACGGGTGCTCGGACGGCCCGTAACATGCGCCCGATCGGGTCCCGTCGGCTCCCCCTCGGGCGGCTTGCCACGCCCTGAAACCGTTGCCGGCACGCGGTTCCGGCCGCGAAGGCGGATGCGAATCCACCGAACGGCGCGACGAAGCCGCGACGCGGGGTGGATTTGTAATCCGTGTTCGTGGTAACTCGTGCTTGCATGGTACCCCCTATTTAGTGTATAATATCCGCACTTTTTTGAGGAGGGTTGGCGGAGCGGTCGATCGCGGCGGTCTTGAAAACCGTTGACCATTCACGTGGTCCGGGAGTTCGAATCTCTCACCCTCCGCCAGTATTTAAGCGATGAACGATGCGTGATTAACGTTCAGCGCTTATGTTGTTTGTTAGGAAGCTATCTTGGACAGGACCTTTTAATCGGACAATGATTCGCCGGCGGATTCGTGAGGAGAGCGAGTCTATGCCTTTTCTTGTCTCTTAAGGAAGTTGCTGAATGAAAAATCTGATTGTCGCAACTTTGGTTTGTCCCTGTAAACGACGGTAAACTACGCAAGCTGAAAGAGAAGTTCTTTCGAGTTCAAGGTTGGATGTTCTAAACGCCAAGTGCGAGGCCAGAACCTTGACTGCTGCGGAGATTAAGTGATATAATGCCTGCAGATTATGCGGAGATTATATGTCGCGATATAATGGACAATCGGATAAGCCGTTGACAGACAAGTCAGACGAATCGCGCGTGAAGCTGGGCGAAGCGATTGACGCCCTCGTTGCGCGAAGTGATGCCATCGCCTCGCTGGCGATGGATGCCGGGAAGACTTTGAGTTCGGCCTTCTCCAAGAAGGAAAACGTCTATACGACGGATATTTCCATCGCCTTCATGGAGGCGGTGGCGGCCACGTCGTCGATCGACGACATCCGTGCGCTGGCGCCGAAGATTGAATGTCTGCGCGATCACGTCCTCGCGTCGAACGAGGTTGTCGCGGACCGTATCTGCGACAACCCCCTGATATTGTCCGGATTCGTGAACGGACTTCAGACGCTGTTCCGGCTCTTGCTGGATGCGGATCCGACCATTCGCGTCGTGGCCGGGTTTGCGTCCGAGCACAAGGGCGTTGTGCGGTCTATCCTCGTGGCCTTTTTGACAGACCTCCGCCATCAGCTTGAATCATCGGAGGGAATGCGTCCGAACCGCCTGGCCGAGGGGGCGGAGTCCATTGTCAACGGACTCGGCACCTTGTTGAGCCATCGTATGACATCCACCCTTGAACGGTATGCCGAGACGACGCGCAAGGAGATGCGCTCGACCAAGAAGGAACTGCTGCGGGCCTATCAGTCGAGTGCGGAGTCCGTCGAGACGCTGTCGGGGCCGCGAAGCGAAGAGAAGCGCGACCAGGTGCGCCAGGTCATTCTCCACATCGCCTCCTCCGCACGCCCCGTGACGATCGCCGATGCGTGCAAAGCGACATTCCGTTTCGTCGATGGCGGTTATTCGACGGCGCACGAACTCTATGTCTGGTGCCACCGCAACGAGGCAAAGATTCTTCGGATGGTGGACGATTTGAGACTCGAATAGGCCTCCAGTCACATTGTTCACATGAATGTGACTAGCCGAAAATTTTCTTTCCCAATGATTCTGCCTTTAGGTTCGCATTCTCTGTTTTTTCAGTCACAACGGGCGAGTAGACGTGCTACAATTGCTGCATGTTCAACCGTCATCAGCTTTGGGGCAATCTCGTGCTCGTTCTCGCGTCGACCGCCGTCTATGGGGCGGTTCTCGCGTATTGGCGTTCGCCCTTGATGGCGTTGTACGTGTCGGTCAAGCTCCCTTTGGTCTTCGTGATGACGACACTGCTTGTTTCTGTCTTGTGCTGGACCTCTGCGACCTTGCTGGGAAGCGATCTCGGATACGGGAATGTTCTAGATGCCGTGTTCTCTGCCATGGCGACGGCCGGTCGGATGTTTCTGGCGCTTGCACCCATTGTCTTGTATTTCATTGTGACGGCAGCAGATGACAAGGGGACCCCGGAGCAGCTTCGGCAGATCCACGCCTCGCTGATGCTGGTGCATCTGACCGTCTTCGCCTCTGCGGGCACGGCGGGGGTGGTGATGATGTTCCGGTCCCTCCGCGAACATCTGCCGTCGGTCAGACGGCTCGTGTTGATGATTTTCATCTGGCTCTTTTCCTTTGCCGTTGTCGGCGGGCAGATCGGATGGATTCTGCGTCCGCTCGTGGGGAGCCCGAACATTTCCGTTGAATTCGTTCGCAAGGATGCTTTTGCGAGCAATGTAATCGAGTCGCTGGTTGGACAAATCATTCCCAATCTCATCAACAAAGGAGTACGCCGATGAAAAATGAACACACGTATGGAATCGCCGGATTGCTGCGGGCACCGTCCGAATTCTTCGAGAACATAGGGGATGGGCCTCATGCCGTGGGCCCGATCCTGTTTTTGTCCGCATTGACCGTCGCAGGTGCTGCCCTGTTCGGATTCGCGCTCGGCTCGTTTGTCGAAGCGACCGTCGGACTTCTCGATGCGCTGAAGATGGCGGGTGTGGTTCTCTTCGCATTTGCGTTGACGTTCCCCTCGCTCTATGTCTTCGCCAGCATCTGCGGTTGCCGGTATTCGGCGCTTCGCCTGGCTACGTGGGGACTCGTCTCTACAGGCCTGTTCGGCTGTCTGCTCGCGGCACTCGCGCCGATTCTGTGGATCTTCGCGGTCTCGACGGAGACGAGGGCGTTCATCATGGTGTTTTCCGTTCTGCTGGCCAGCATCGCGTTCGGAGTGGCGTTCAAGCCGGTTGCCCAGATTACGGACAAGGGGACGACTTCACGCAATGCAGGGGTTGTCATTTGGGCCGTCCTGTTCGCGATTGTCGCGTTGCAGACGGTGACGCTGCTCCGGCCGATGCTGCCTTCCGAAGGCGATGCAAAGGACTCTGGGACCAAGCGGTTCTTCATCCAGCATTTCCTTGAGGAGGTCTGCGAATGATCAAGAGGTCGGCGCATTATCTGATGCTGCTCGCCATCCTTGTCGGCGTACCGTATGTCTGCTGTCTGCTGGCGGGCAAGGATGACATTCTGAGTCTGGTACAGACGATTGCGCCTCAGACCGAAGACTGGGGTTCCCGTCCGGAACTGCTCTGGAACTGCCGCAGGCCTTTCTCCTGGTGGGCGTTTGCGATCGTGGGGGCGGTCATCGCGGGCTGGGCCGTGCCGTTCGCCGTCCGGTTCTGCCGGATTGTGCGGCACGCGGGAAGGGGACACGCTACAGCGCCCAAGGCCCGCTTCCCATGGTGGGGGTGGCTCGGTTTGGCGATTCTCGCCGGTGGTTGGATCCTCGCCTGGACACGCTTCTCCTGGATGCCGGTCGTCTGCCAGCGGCAGACCTATCTTCCGCTGTGGATCGGACTGATCGTCTTCGTCAATGCGCTCTGCTTCCGCCGTGCGGGATGGTCGCTCTTGACGCATCGAACGGTGCCGTTTCTGCTGTCATTCCCCGCGAGTTGTCTGTTCTGGTGGTTCTTCGAGTATCTCAACCGCTACGTGTGGAACTGGTATTATGTCGGCATTGCCGGAATTGGCGACATTCAGTATGTGATTTTCGCGACATTGAGTTTCTCAACCGTTCTGCCGGGCATCGCGTCCGTTGCCACCTGGCTGGGCACGTTCCCGTGCTTTGCCGACGGGTCCTACGCCGGGATGTTGCGCATCGATGTACGCGCGCCGGTGTCGTTAGCCGTGATGGCGCTCTTGGCCGCGTTCGGGCTGGTCGGCATCGTCTTCATTCCGCAGTTCGCCTATCCGTTTCTCTGGATTTCCCCGTTGATGGTGTTCGTGATCCTGCAGGTCGCGCTGAAGGAAGACAGCGTGCTCGACGACCTCGCGAAGGGCGACTGGACGCTTGTCTTCCGGTTCGGCATCGCCGCGCTGATTTGCGGCGTCTGCTGGGAAACTTGGAACTACTACTCTCTTGCCAAGTGGATCTACGCCGTCCCCTACGTGCACCGGTTCCAGATCTGGGAGATGCCCGTACTGGGTTTCGGCGGCTATCTCCCGTTCGGCATGGAATGCGCCGCCGTCGCGGCATGGATTTCGCGCTCGTTAGTCGGGCGGAACTGAGTGTCCGTCCAAATCGCCCGTGTGAAAATGCGAACAATGTCATGGGGACAGTCCCCTGTGGATTCTTAAGTATGGCGAAGGCAGCGACATCGTCGTGACCTTGTCGCGGGCATGCAGGGACGGTTTATCGGCGATTGACTGAACTATTCGCCGAATTTCTTCGGCGAATAGTTGATTCGAACGCCTGATATGTGATAGAATACACAGCATGTATTTACACGAAAAAGAGAACTGGACGTCTTTCGTTGTCGATTATGAACGAATTTGCCCGTTGGTTGCCAAGGTTCGGCATCATCAGGGACGACTCTTGTCTCTTTTTGCTTCTTCCGGCGTCGTGACATCGGATAAGATCCGTGTCGAGGCATTGGTTGAGGATGTGTCGAAGTCGGCGGAGATTGAGGGCGAGGTGTTCGATCCCGAGCATGTTCGATCCTCTCTTTGCCGACGGCTCGGGCTTGATTTTCAGGACAGCGGCAAGGATGTGCCGCGTGTTGTCGACGGCGCGGTGTCGGTGACTCTCGACGCCGTCATGAATGCCGATGCCGAATTGACGGAAGAGCGCCTCTGGGGATGGCATGCGGCTTTGTTTCCGACCGGCTACAGCGGGGCGCAAAGTTCTACAGCGTTTCCCGTGCGATCATGCAGGACCGGAAACGGTATTATTCCCTGTTGGAATCCCTTGGACATTCGGATGGTGATATCACGGAGTGGATCGCGTGGTTCGTCAATCGCATAGACGTTGGATTGGAGGCCGCGGAGGGTGCGCTTGAGGCGACATTGAGGAAATCTCGGTTCTGGGACGCTCATGCTGACGAGGATTTCAACGGACGGCAACGCAAAGTCCTCGGTTTGCTCTTTGACGGCTTCGAGGGTAAGTTGACGTCCGGCAAGTGGGCGAAGATCTGCAAGGTGTCCGCTGACACCGCACTGAATGACATTAATGATCTGGTCGCTCGCGGGATCCTCGTCAAGTCGGCATCCGGTGGACGTAGTACGAATTACAACATAGGTTAAGTGCAGTGTTCTGAATGGAGTTGGTAGAATGTCGGCGTTTCAAGTGGAAGTCATCAAGCTCCATGGTGTGCGAGGGTGCGTGAAGCGTATCCTCTTGGCCGTAGTCGCGTTGTGTGTAGATGTGGCTCTCGGGATGAATGGCTTTATGTTTGACAGATTGGGTATCTTTTGGTATTATCTGCACACCGATTAGACTGATTGTCGAAAAGGTGCGCGGAAAATGCAAAATGAATGGCTCAAAAAGTATGCAGGGGTGCTCCTGACGGCAAATACGCTGAAGGGGGAACTCATGGATTATGATGCGCCTCACGATAAACGTTCGGCACTCGTAAAGAGTGGCGAGTTGATTCGAGTTAAGCAGGGGTGCTTTTGCGTTTCGCCGAAACTGTCGGGGGTGGAATTGGACTTGTCGGCCATTGCCAATCAGCTTTATGGTCCTTCCTATCTTTCCCTTGAAACGGCATTGGCGCATTATGGGGTGATTCCAGAGGCCGTGATGGGAATGACCTCTGTTGTTGTAGGACGCTCCAAGCGTTTCTCAACGCCCATTGGTTGGTTTTCATATCAGACACTTCCGGAAGTGTTGTTCGGCATCGGAGTTCGTACGGAGCACGGGCATCTCATTGCATCACCGGAGAAGGCGCTTTGTGATTACCTCTTTACACGTCCCCATTTACGAATCACTTCGCCCAAATCTCTTGCTTCTTATTTGGAGGAAGATGTTCGGTTTGATTTTGACGAATTCAAGATTGAGGACAAGTCAGTTTTTTCCGCATTTGCGGCAAGTGGTTACAAGCCTGGACTTTTCAAGGCTGTGGAAAGGTTGTTCGCATGACGTTGTTCGAACAGATGGTTGAGGAATTGCGAATCAATTCGAATGCACGTGCCGATAATGCGATTCATGAGGTGATGCAACAGATCGCCTTGGCAGGATTGTCGCGCGGACCTCTCGACACGAGAGAAGGTGATTGCCGCTTTTGACGCGCGCATCGATTCCATAGACTTCGAAAATGCCAAGCAGGATGTTCTTCCGTATTTGAACGATCCGACAGAGGTGGAGATTTGGAGTCGTGATTTCTTCAAGGAATACATTCGTAGGATGAAAGTCCAGAACGGTACAGGAAATTAATAACGAAAGGATGCAAACAATGAAAATCGTGATCATGAATGGAAGTCCGCGTGTGAATGGCAATACCGCCGCGATGGTGGAGGCCTTTGCGCGAGGCGCGAAGGAGGCGGGCCACCAAGTCGAGACCGTGGTGGTGGGAACGATGAAGATCGGTGGCTGCAGGTCGTGCGACTGGTGCCATGGCGCAGGGAAGGGCGCGTGCGTCCAGCAGGACGACATGCAGAAGGTCTACCCGATCGTCAAGGATGCCGAGATGATCGTCTTCGCCTCGCCGGTCTACTACTTTACGATGTCGGCGCAGCTGCAGGCGGCCATCCAGCGCTTCTACTGCTGGGGACAGCATCCCACGATGAAGAAGGGCGTGCTGCTGCTTTCGTCCTATTCGCCAGATGTCTATGCAGGTGCCAAGGGCGAATATGCCGGTATCCTCAACTACTTCGGCGCGTCCGATTGCGGCATCGTCACGTCGGATAATTCGACGAACAAGACCGAGGCGAAGCTGAACGAGTGCTACGAACTCGGCCGTCGTGTGAAATAATCAAATTGAAAACATTGTGCTGGTGCGCCGGAATCGCATGCGAGTCGTTTGACTGCGGTTCCGGCGCAAAGACCTTCCCCTCCAGGTTTATTGTGCGGGGGATGGGGTTGCCGCTGCGCGGTACTGGCTCATTGTCATGCCGAAGCGGGCGTGAAAGGCGCGTTTGGCCTGCGAGACGGATTTGAAGCCGGCGCGCAGGAGCAGAAACTTGGCCGATTCGTTCGAGGCCCGAAGGAACCTCGCCAGACGGTCCAGCCGACAGTTGGCGATCTCGTTGTGCAGCGTGTGGCCGTACATCTGGCTGAAATCCTTTTGAATCTTCGCCCGCGATACACCGAGATGGACGGCAATGTCGTCAATGGACGGCGCACGCCCATGTTCGATCTCGTCGTGGATGAAACTGCGGGCCTGGTCGCAGAGTCGTCCGATCCCGCGAATGTCGAGCGTCGAGGCGCGTTCCACGACATCGGGAATGGTGACTTCGAATGATGCCTCTTGAGGCGAAACTCCGTCGTGGATCATCTCGTAGAGGGCCTGCGCGGCCTGCGCGCCGACCTTTTCATGGTTGACGCCATAGCTTGTGAGCGTCGGAATCGTACGCTCGCAGTAGATGGCGGAATTACCGGCACCGACGACACGGAGTTCGGCCGGTACTTCAATCCCGAAAAGACGACAAGTATCAAGCATCTTCTTGGCAACGTCGTCCCCGTGGACGAATATGCCGCAGGGGCGCGGAAGCTTCTTGAACCACGCGACAAAACGCGCCATTTCATTCGGAATCAGATTGATGTCCGATGTGATGGTCGTGCGGAAGATGTACGTTCTCCCGCCCCCACGCGCTTCTACCACTTGGCGAAAGGCTGCGAAAAGCCGGGCACTCTCCTGTTTGAGGTACGGCGTGTGCGACGTGCAGAAGGCGTAGCAGCTGCAATGCCGCTGTCGCAGCTTTTCGAAGACTTTTCCGGCGACGTCGAAGGGATCGATGTACGCCCGGGCGAAATTGACGGGTACCTTGTCACACATTGTGATCGCAACGGCAGGCGGATGTCGCCGGGCAAGGGCATTGACCCGCTTCAGGAGTTCTTTCGGCGGCACGGCATAGGTGATGAATCCTTCGATCTGCGCGAGCCGTTCGGCATCCTGCTCGTCATAGCCGAAACATTCAAGGACGATCTCCGGATGGTTTCGGAGAAAGTCGAGAATGCCGGCATAATATTCGCTGAGATGCCGCGAGAACTCCGGCTGCAGGAATGCCCATTTGTGAAGCTGGCGTGTCATGGCGCGTATTATACCAAAAAATCAGTGTAGACGAAATGCGCCCTGATAAAAAATCAAATGCGCCTTCAGCTTTGATACAATCTCCGCCACTTGCATACCGAAGGGACAATCCCTTCAGAAAGGACAAATAAAGATGAAGCAGAAACTGAAGATATATGCGTGGACGCTGATGGCTCTCATTCTGTCGTCGGTTGGCTGGGCCGCCTCGGATGACACACTCCTGGTGTTCTCGACGCGAGGACCCGACCATTACGCCGATGGCACGGTGGTTCAGTCGGGCGAAATGTATGCGCTCGTGTGGATGCGATCGGGCTGTGATTTCGCAGGATTCGATCTGACTGGCACCATCCTGGATGCGACGAACAATGCGCTCGTCGTGGCATTGCCGCTGGCGAAGACCGATCCCCGCGTGGGCGGGGCGCACTGCCCGGTGACGCTCTTCCAGATTGCCGCGACGGAAGCCAAACGGCATGTTGGCGGTACGTATGCACTCGCATTGCTCGACACGCGCGTTTCCGACGGACAGGGCGGACTGAGACCTTCTGGACGGATCACGGACCTCAAGGGCTGGGGCCTTGTCGACAAGGCGCACATCGCATCGCCCGGAGTCGGTCTGTCACGCGCATTGGATGCCGGGGGGACTCATGGCGCGGTCACAACGACGGCGAGTACAATCCCCGTCGGTGAGTCGCTGCCGCAACCGCGCATCACGGACATTCACGTCGAGAATGGTTTGGTTCGACTGACTGTGAAGGGGACGAGTCCACGTCTTCTCTACAATGTGACGGCCGGATCACGCCCCGGGGAACTCTCCGCGCGGCATGCGGCCCTGGCGGCGAAGCAGGGACATGAACGGATCGATGGTGAAATCGAATTTGTCGTACCGGTCCGGGACGACAGGTGTTTCTTCACGGTGACGCGGAATTGAAGGTGGAACGGTTGCTCAGATGACATGTATTTTTCTATTCCGTTGGCTCTCCAACAGACAATGAAAGGGGAATTAGGCATAATGTGCGCCGTCGCGAGAACCGGCTGAGTTGTGTTCTGCTGTCCATGCGAGGAAGCGATCGACAACTCGGGTTCGACAAAGAAGGAGGTGTTTGAATGAATGTCATACTCAAGAAGATCGTGGCTGTTGTCCTGGCTGTGGCCTGCATGCTGCTGCCGGCCGAGGAAGAGAGTGTCCTTTGGTGGATGTTCGACGAGACAACCGACATCTACGATGTTAACGGAACGTCGTCCTGCAAGATCAACGAACTCGTGGGACGCGGGGACGCGAAGGGGCAACTCGTGAACGGCATCCGTATCGCCGCCTACCAGGGCGATGCCTTACTTGGCTATCTTGCGCTCGCGGATGGGGAAGCCACACGCCTGGATGTCTATCCGATGCCGACAACGGACTTCGATGCCGGAACGGCTTCATGGAACGCGGGACCGACCTACGCCTACCTGTCGCCTTACGCGGCAGATCCCAGTACGATGTTCATGATCGAACTGGGCAATTGGGATGCGACACGCGAACCCGGCGACCAATGGTTGGTACTCGCGCATTCCGATGCGGCGACGAGGGAAGACCTCCGTGCGTTCATCGACGTGAGCGACTTCGAGATGCACACGACGCTTGAATGGACGGGCGGTGTCTACTCCGTACCCGAACCCTCGGGTGGCTTGCTGTTCCTGATTGGCGGCGCGCTGCTGTCGCTCCGTCGTCCCATATCCAAAAGAAACAATCATCAGATCGGTTAAGGACGAGACTTGTTCCGTTCGACGAGAGGGAAGTGTTTATGAAAAAGAGTTTAATTAAAATCATTGTGGCTGTTGCCGGTTGCGGACTGGCCGTGTGCGGCTGGGCGGATGCGGTTCAAGGCCGCATTTCAGTCGAGGTTGCAAAGACGGTTGCGTGGTCCGAGGGGCCGGACGCGATCATCGCCATCGACGTGCACTCGACGCCCGAAGTGCGTGTCAAGACGCCGAATGTCTTGATGCTCGGCTCGTTGTGCTATAAGCATGGGCTCACGCCGGCGATCGTGAAACGTGCGCTGGATACGCTTGCCCAGGTGGCCAATGTCGACTACGACTTCTTCTTGCAGGTGAGTAGTCCGAACGACGCCGACTTGTCGCGTCCTGCCTATTCGGGACACCTTGAGAAGGGGGCGACGGCGACAGGCGTGCCGACGAACGACTACTCGAACATGCACGGCGCGCTCTATGCGTTCTACGAGTATCTCGACCGCGCCCGGATTTCGGGTAAGGACTACGACTACATCGTCCTTTCGTTCGATCGTAGTCGCATCGCAACCACCTTCCCGGGTGCACATCCGCACGAGGCCGAGGTTTCGCAGTACATCAAGACGTTCTATGACCGCAGGGCCGTCGTCTGGATGGTGGACGACGAACCGGCGAATTGCGTGACATTGCGTGCGCCGCGTGCGACGAGTTCGACGGCCCGCATCGTGAACCTGACGCAGACGCCGTGGGTTCCAAGTCCGCTCGTCTGCCTCAAGTCCGGCAACAACCACTACTGGACCACACTGGCGGGTTACATCAACTACGGCAACGGTTCGTCCGTCAGCGGCGAATCGGCGGTTGTGAACTACAAGGCCCTGATGGGACTCTTCTCGCCCGACCATTACGCGAATGCGACCACGGTCTACAACCGCAATGTCATCAACACGGGTAGCGATGGTGTGCCGACCTGCATCGCCAAGTACAACAATGCGAAGGGTGCGGCAAATCCGAACCAGGTCATCTACGACAATGCGGAAAATGTCGCGAAGGTGTTGAAGGACATCGTCGATCCGACCGTCGCCACCTTGCGGCTTGAAGACCATGTCTGTTTGGAGACCGGACTCAAAATCACCTCGACAGAAGGCTACTGGACGACGAATGCAACCTTGAAGGCGGCGGACTGGTCGGTGGCACAGAAGGGCTGGACGCGTCTGCGTGCGGACGAGCTCTCGCACTCCGATGTGGAGGGTGTGCGGATCGCCGTTTCCAATGTGACGACTGAAACGTGGCTCAAACTCAGAATCTCCGTCACCGACACGGGACGCTTCCGCTCGCGCGAGGGCGCCACCTACAATGAACAGACCGGGTTGTGGGAAAAGGATCCGAATGACGGTCCGGTGCGGGTGGCGATGGTGTCGGAAGCGGGAAGAATCCTTGCGGAGGATCAGGCGTCGACGGCCGTTGGCTGGCCATTCGAAGTGAAGGTACAGGCCCGGGCGCTCTGGATCGTTGACCACGAAGATCCCGGCGACGGTTATGTCTATCTGGCCTTCGAGCCTGAGCTTCTCGACCGCAGCGAGGGCAACGCCTGGGTGGCGCGTTTTGCGGAGGAGGGCAAGCTCAAGGTCAAGTACGGACGCACACGCGCGGAGGCGGATGACTGCCAGCCGGTCGCCGCCGTACTCTCCGACAAGCCCGGACACGAACCTCAAGAAGAGAAAGTCTGGCTTAAGGTCGCCTTGCGGGATGTGGTCCGATCTGGCGAGACCGTGGTTGATCCGCAGGGGTACTGGCGCATCGTGATCGATGGCCCCGCGCGGCATCTTACCGGTGCGGAGGAAGATTTCGGTTACGCGTCCAAATCGAACGGACCGCAGTCGCAGGGTGTTTCGCTGCCGGACAGCGTGGCGGGTGTGATTGGTACGAACGGTGCCGTTTCGGTCAACACCTTCGGTATTCTCAAAGTCGCGGTTCCCACCACCAATACGATGGTTGCGGTGCCGTGGACCTGGTACTCGAAGATTCAGCGTACGGCCGAGGACATTCCCGTGAAGAAACTGCTGAAGACCACGAACCTCGAAGTGGGCGATATGGTCTACACGCCGATCGACAACGACACATACGCGGCATGGATGGTCGAACGCGACGAAGTGACGGGAACGAACGGAACCGTCTATACCAACGCCGTTTGGTCGGCCGTGCAGGTGGTGCGCGTGGACGGCGACGGTTACGGACGTATGCAGTTCCGTAAGGACGACGATGCGGGTGAAGCAGGATATGCCAAGTCGACACGCATCGCACGCGGTCGCGGCCTGTGGCTCTATCGGCAGAAGCCGCTGGATGAGGCGGGCAACATTCGTCCGATCTGGCTCTACGGACAGAGCGTGACGACCGAAGTCACAACCGTCGTCTCCGCGCCGAAGGGCACGAATACGGTCCAGTCGACCCTGCTCGGCAACCCCTACGCAGAAGATGTGGTGCTCAATCGCCTCGTGTTCGCCGGTACGATCGATCCGGGCGACCGTATCAAGATCCATGTCGCCGACGGCCTCAACCACGACCTCGTCTATGTGTCCGGGAAGGGCTGGCGCGAATATGTGACTCGGGTTGTGAACGGCGTGAAGCAGAGCGGCTACACCTATCAGACGGTCATCCCGGCGGGGACGGCATTCTGGTACGACCGTCGCGGCAAGGACGACCTGACCATCACGTGGCCGCTGCCTCAAACTGTTCGGCGAGATTCCGAATAAAAAAGTGAATAACGTAATCGGTCAGCGTTCCAACTCTCCGTTCGTTGACCGCACTACGCCGTAATCAGGTTTCTTCTTGTCACCCTGCGGTGGATTTTGTTATAATACTTCGAACAGGTTCTTTGGAACGCTTTTGTGGTTATACGGTATTGTTGGGTCGGATGGTTCCGAAACGCCGATGACGCGAAAAAGGAGTTTCTAAATTACCTCAATCAGGACCTTATAATCTGAAGTATTGAGAACAAGATGACCGACCTTAACACCTCCAATCGTGTTTTCCTGACTGGCGTGACCGGACTCGTGGGCAGCTCTGTCGTGGTGGCGCTGACCAAGGCTTCCGAGAGATACGATTTTGTGTGCCTCGTGCGCAGCAGTGGCGGTCGGACCGCCCAGGAGCGCGCGGAGGCGGCCCTGCGCGATGAGTGCGCGTTCGAGGGATGCCCCGAATGCGCGGACGAGGTGATGAGCCGCGTGTCCGTCATCGATGGCGACGTCGCCACGATGGATCCGCAGGCGCTCGCCGAACATCCGCTGCTGAAGGGTGTCGACAGAATTTTCCACTGCGCCGCCGATGTCAACCTCGGCAAGGACCCGACCGGTCGCGTGTTCCGCATCAACTACGACGGTACGGCGCACATGGTGGAGTTGGCCAAGCTGCTGCAGGTGAAGGAGTTCCACTACGTCTCCACCGCCTATGTGGCGGGAAAGCTGGTCGGCACGGCCTACGAGCGCGCGCCGGAGATCGCGAACGGGTTCAACAATCCGTACGAGGAGAGCAAGGGCAAGGCCGAACTTCTGGTGCGCGCGGCGGGCATCCCGTTCACGGTGTATCGTCCGGGCATCATCATCGGACGCTGCACGGACGGACGCATCCGCAAGCCGCTCGCGTTCTATCGCATTCTTGAATTCATGCAGAAGATGAAGAGCCATTCGGCCGTCCAGTCGGGGCAGGACCCGTCCGACTGGATCGATTTGAACCTCAACTGCGCGACAAAGACATCGGAGCATATCTATTTCGTGCCGATCGACTATGTGCAGGCGGCGATTGCCACGCTCTTCCAGCGTCCGGCCGTGGGCGAGACATATCATGTCACGGGCGCCTACCCCGTGACGACCGCGCAGATTCTGGAGGCGACGTGCAGTGTCTTCCGCATCGATGGCATGACGATCGGACTGAAGCGGTCCTGCGAGACGCCCGAGGAGCGTCTGTTCTCGAAGTTCATCGGCGACCTTTTCCCGTATTTCGCGAGCGACATTACCTTCGACCAGACGAACATCCGGCGCGATTGGCCCGAGAGCGCGCACTGGGCGTACGGCGCGTCGAACCTCAGGACGATGGTGAAGTCCTATCTGGCCGACGAGTTCCCCAATGTGGAATGGGTACGCAAACTCATCGCCACGGATCCCGATCGCGCGCCGCGGACGGTCTGACGACAGGCGAAGGCTCCGCACAGGAATTTTCATCAATACACATAGAAAGGAAAACTCAAATGGAACTTAAAGGCTCCAAGACGGAACAGAACCTGATGGCGGCGTTTGCGGGCGAATCGCAGGCGCGTAATAAGTACGATTACTTTGCTTCCAAGGCGAAGAAGGAAGGCTTCGAGCAGATCGCGGCCATCTTCCAGGAAACGGCGCTCAATGAAAAGGAGCACGCCAAGATGTGGTTCAAGCTCTTCGCGGGCATCGGTTCGACGACGGAGAACCTTCTCGCCGCCGCCGCCGGGGAACACGAAGAGTGGACCGACATGTACAAGCGCTTCGCCGAAGAGGCGGAGGCCGAGGGCTTTACGGACATCGCCTTCAAGTTCCGCAAGGTCGCGGAGGTCGAGGCGCATCACGAGGAGCGCTACCGCAAGCTCGCCAAGAACATCGAGTCCGGCGAAGTCTGGGTGCGCGTCGGCGAGAACAAGTGGCAGTGCCGTAACTGCGGTGCGATCGTCGAAGGCGCCTCGGCGCCTGAGAAGTGCCCGGTGTGCGATCATCCGAAGGCCTACTTCCAGCTGCAGGCGAACAACTTCTAATGTTGATTGTCTGATGTAAATCCCGTTTTCGGGAACGGATGCGAACGGCGCGGCCTCCAACCGCGCCGTTCATATTATTTTTTTGACCTGCGCGGTATCGGCTCCGTCGATTACGCGGAGTGCCGCAGTTGTTATTGCGCCCGGAACGGGAATTTGATAAAATTCTCCCTTGTTTCTGTTGGTTATCCGTTGCGTGGAAAGGGCGGACGGGAACAAAAGTGTGAAATAGGGCTTGAGAAAAATGGCAAATCTGATGAAGACGGCGGTGTTGGCGGGCCTGTTGGCGGGATGTGCGAGCAGCGTGCTGGCGCGTCCGCCGAACTACAAAGAGGCGAAGATCGCGCCGTATACGCTCGAGGATCCGCTTACGTTTGCGGATGGGCGCAAATTGGCGACGCCGGCGGAATGGCCGGCCCGCCGCGCGGAGATCGTGGAGATCTTCGCGCGCGAGATGTATGGTCGTACGCCGCCGAAGCCGGAAGTCGTCGTCGCGGAGAAGACCGAGGAAAGTCTCCTCTTCGACGGCCTCGGCATCCGCCGCCAGTACCGCATGTGGTTCAAGGCGGACAAGACGGGTCCGCACCTCGACTGGATCCTTTTCCTGCCGAACCGCCTCACGGGTTTGGCGGCGAAGAAGCAGAAGGGCGGGTTCGTGTGCGAGAACGCGGAGAAATCCCCGGTCGTCCTGTTCCTCAACTACCGCGGCAACCATGAGCTTGCGAGCGACGGAAAGGTGGCGGTGCCGGACGATACCTGGCTGCGCAACAACAAGGAATGCGGCATTACGAACCATCTGCCGAGCGCCGTCACGCGTGGCTTCCAGCGTGGCACGACGGGCGTGACGAGTTTCCCGGTCGAGGTGATGCTGGCGCGTGGCTATGCGGTGCTGAGTGCGTGCTACGGACAGGTCTCGCCGGACGATGCGTCCGAGAAGGTGGCCTACACCCGGGGTGTGTTCACCCTGTGGCCGGCCCGCGATCCGCAGGCGACGGACAACATCACTTCGCTCGGCGCGTGGGCGTGGGCGCTTTCGCGCGGCCTCGATCTCGCGGAGCAGATTCCCGAACTCGATGCGAAGAAGAGCGTGTGCACGGGCTGTTCGCGTCTCGCGAAGGCGGCGTTGCTGGCGTGTTCGCGCGACGAGCGTTTTGCCGTGTGCGTGCCGAACCAGACGGGCGGCGGCGGTGTGCCGCTGGCGAAGCGCGACTTCGGCGAGAACGTCAGCACGGAGATGAAGTCGTTCCCGCATTGGTACTGCAAGGCTTATGGCAAGTATGTGGACAACGAACAGGCGATGAAGTTCGACCAGCATCTGCTGGTGGCGTCCATCGCACCGCGCCGCATTCTGGTGGAAAGCTTCAACGAGGGCTGGTTCGACGGGAAGGGCGAGTACCTTTCGTGCCAGGCGGCGAGTCCGGCCTGGACCTTCCTCGGCAAGTCCGGGATGCCGGCGCAGCCGTATCCGGCGAATTTCAGCCGCGCGTGCATCGGTCCGTACGTCGGGTACGTGCGGCGGGGCGGTCCGCATGGTTTGTCGGGCCAGGATTGGGTGTGGCTGATGGACTTTGCCGACCAGGCCTTTGGCCGATGAGGCGGACACAGAGACTTTGACATAAAAAGACAACTAAGGAGACACAATGGCGAACAACGAACTGATGGGGCATCCGAAGGGACTTTTCATTCTCTTCTTCACGGAGATGTGGGAAAGGTTTTCATTCTACGGCATCCGGGCGATCTTGGTCTTGTACATGGTCGACAAGATTGCGAATGGAGGTTTCGGCTGGACGGATTCGAAGGCGTTGATGGTGCTGGGCATTTTCCAGATGAGCTGCTACCTGACGGCGATTCCGGGCGGCATGATTGCCGACCGCTGGCTGGGGGCGCGTAAGAGCGTCTGGTTCGGCTGCCTCTTCATCATGCTCGGAAACTTCTTCCTTGTCGTGCCGCAGGAATGGGCTTTCTTTACCGGCTTGACGTTGATCGCCCTGGGTGGTGGCGGTTTGAAGCCGAACATTTCGACGATCCTCGGGCGTCTCTACAAGGATGGTGATCCGCGTCAGGAGTCGGCTTTCTCGATCTTCTACATGGGCATCAACGTCGGCGCGTTCCTCTCCGGATTGGTTGTGGGCTACATTGCGTTGAAGTATGGCTGGCACAACGGCTTCCTTGCCTCCGGCATCGGCATGCTGTTCGGCCAGTTCCTCTACATCTGGGGCCAGCGTTTCCTGCGGCACACCGATGCGGTTGTGGCGCAGGCGGCGGCCGGTGCGCCGCGTCAGCCGCTGACGACGGCCGAAAAGCGCCGCATCGGCGTCATCGTCTTCTCGTTCGTGAGCGTCATCGTCTTCTGGGGGGCCTTCGAACAGAGCGGTGGTCTGCTCAATCTCTATGCGGACCGCTTCACAGATCGTGTGATCGGCCCCTGGACGGTTCCGACGCCGTGGTTCCAGTCGCTGAACCCGCTTTACATCGTCGCCCTCGCGCCGCTGATGGCGATGCTGTGGCCGTGGCTCGCGAAGCGCGGAAAGAATCCGCACGCCATTGTCAAGATGGGCATCGGCACGGTCATCCAGGGCCTCGGCTACCTCTTCATGGTGGTGGCCGTGCTCCAGCGCGACGCTTCCGCCACGCATCAGAGCTCGATGATCTGGGTGGCGCTCGTGTACCTGAGCTGCACGATCGGCGAACTCTGGCTCTCGCCGGTGGCGTTGTCGTTCATCACCGCAACGGCGCCGAAACAGATGACCTCGCTCGTCATGGGCTGCTATCTGGCCGTTACGGGCATCTCCGGCTTCCTCGCTTCGCGCATCGGCTGCATCGCCGAAGGCCATGGTGAACTCAAGGTCTTCCTCGGCCTCGTCGTCGTTACGACGGCGCTCGGACTTGTCCAGCTGGCCTTCTCGAAGAAGATCATTCGAGTGGCCAGTTCCGAACAGTGAGTGACTGCACCGACTGAATGGTCGTTGAAAGGAGCCGTTGATGAAAACGCTTTCAAAGTTTTTTGGTTTTCTCGTTGCGGCGGTGGCGGCAACGACCGTTCAGGCCTATTCGCCGGCGTCGATTGTCTTCGATTCACCGGCTGAAACAGATCGCGGGTCGATGTTCCTCGGCGACGGCGAAATCGGTGCGCTCGCCTGGATTTCCGCCGATGGCACGCTTCATACCGTGCTGCAGCGTACGGACAGCTGGGACGAAGCCGGTCGCCACATCAAAGTGGGTCAGATCGACTACACCACGGCGGCTCCGGTGGATGCCGGCAGCTACCGTCAGGAACTTTCGCTCGCGCGCGGCGATTTCAACGCCACGTGGAAGAGCGGCGGGAAACCGGTCTCGGTCCACTACCGTGTGCAGTGGGGCGACGACCATCTTGCCGTGTGCGAAATCGCCGGCGCGCCCAACGCCTCCGCCAAGAACGTCAATTGGCGTTTCTTCCCCGGCGGTTTCATGGAGAAGCCTGCGAAGGACCTTGAAATCAATTTCAAGTATTCCAGTGCGAAGCTCGCTTCTGACGTGTTCACGCTCGCGGTGTCGTCCGACCGCGCACTGACGGGTCTCCCGGCGGGGATGTTCGGCTGGTGCCATGTGAACGACAACCGTACGGCGGACAAGCTCTTCAAGTTCGTCGACGAAACCCAGGGACTGGAAGGTCTGGGGCGTCCGCGCATGTTGAACGACCGTGTCTTCGGCGCCATCACCCGTGCCGAAAAGAGCGCGGAGAAAACGCTGTTCCTCACGGCGGTGACCTGCTACTGGCCCTGCAAGGGCGAAGCGGACTGGCGCGCGCGCACGCTCGGCGTGCTCGCGAACCAGGGATGGAAGCTCGCCGACGAGGCGTCCAAGCGCGCTGCGCATGCGGCGGGTTGGCGCACGTTCTGGGACCGCAGCCACATCGAACTCTCGCCCGCCTCGACCAAGGTCGAGCGCAAACTCGCGGCGCTGCCGCACAATCCCAAGTTGCCGATCACCTTCGGCGCCAATCCTCATGGCGGCGATCGTTTCTCCGGAACCTGCACTGAAGCGAAACTGGTGATCGACGGCAAGACGGTGTTCGCCGGCTCGCCGACGGTCGGCGCTCAATTCGTTCCGGCTCCGGTCTCGGTGAAGAATACGTTCACGTTCTCCTGCACGTTCAAGCCGGCGAAGCTCTCCGCGAACGAACGTCTGATCGACAACATCACGCCCGGTACGGGCGACGGCTTCCTCGTCGATTTGCTCGGGGGCCGCGTGCGTGTGATCCTCGGGCCGCAGATCTTCTTCCATCCCGCCAAACTCGCGGTGAATGCCGAGACGAAGATCGAGGTCGAGGTCTCTCCCTATGGCGATGTCGTCGCCACCGTCAACGGCGATCGTCAGAAACTCGCCGACAGACGTGTCGATCCGGTCAACGACTGCCGCGTGGCCAATCTGGCCTGGGCGGCCCAGCGCTACACCACGCGCCTCGCCGCGAAGGGCTCGATCCCGCTTCGCTTCAACGGATCGCTGTTCACCACCCGTGAGAACGGCAATCCCGATTTCCGCCGTTGGGGGCATGGCCTCTGGTGGCAGAACTGCCGTCTGCCGTACTACCCGATGTTCGCCGCCGGCGTTAGCGAGCTCACCGAGGCGCTCTTCAAGACGTATGCGTATGACTTGCTCGACTTCCAGATGAAGCGTACGCGCCGCCACCTTGGCCATGGCGGTGCCTACTTCCCCGAGTGCATGCAGCCGTGGGGCGATCACTTCGTGGGTTGCTATGGCGTCATTCCGTATGCGGAGCGCAAAGACAAACTTCAAGATGCGGGTTGGCACAAATACGAGTGGGTTGGACAGCTCGAACTTTCCCTCATGATGATCTATCGCTATTTCTATACCGAGGACGGCGACTGGTTCAAGGCGAAGGCGCTGCCCGCGATCCGCGAGTATGTGCGCTACTTTGATGAGCACTATTCGCTGGCCGCCAATGGCCGCTACGACTGGTATCCCGCGCAGGCCGTCGAAACCTGGTGGGACTGCACGGCGCCGATGCCCGAAGTGGCCGGTCTCACGCGTATCACCGAGCTCCTTCTGGTGATGCCGCAGTCCCTCGTCGGGGAAGCTGACCGGGCGCTCTTCGCGAAGATCCGCTCGCGCATTCCCGAGCTCCCCACGCGCAAGCTTGACGATGGACGCATTGCCTACGCGCCGGCCGTCCGCTACGAGCAGAACCGCAATGTCGAACACCCGGAACTCTACAGTGTCTTCCCGTTCCGGCTCTGCTCGTTCGAGAAGCCCAATGTCGCGCTCGGACGCAACGCCTACGACGTTCACAAGCCCCGTCATTACTGTGGTTGGGCGCAGGAAGAACTGTTCGCGTGCTATCTCGGCATGGGCGAGGAAGCGAAGAAGCATTTTGTCCACCGTGTGAAGACGAACTCGGCCCGGGGTTTCCGCTGGCCGGCGTATTGGGGACCCAACTTCGACTGGCGTCCCGACCAGTGCCACGGCGGCAACGTGCAGAACATCATCCAGTCGATGCTCCTTCAGTTCGAGGGACGCAAGATCTTCCTCGCGCCGGCCTGGACCAAGGACTGGAACTGCTCCTTCAAGCTCCACGCCCCCTACCAGACCACGCTCGAAGGCCGCATCGAAAACGGCCAGATCAAGGACCTCGTGGTCACCCCCGCCAGCCGCCGCGCCGACGTCGTGTTGTGCTTGTAGGTTTTAGGTTTTAGGGATTAGGTTTTAGGTTTTAGTGCGTCGCTGGTAGGGTCGGTGCCCCGCGCCGACCGCAGTGGGCATGGGGCCACCTCATTGTTGGGCGTATTCTGGTAGGGCGGTTTCGATGAAACCGCCGCATTCAAACATTCCCACATTCAAACATTGTCTTGGAAGCCGCTCAACGTCGTGGGACGGCTGTTTGAAAGTATACTTGGATACCATTTAATCCAAATTTACTTCTGGAGACGGAAATGCAAATAATGTCTTTGTATTTACAAAGATGATATTTGTAAATCTCCAATGAATATGATACAATACATGGCGACCTTACGGAGATTGGAGTTCGCATGAGCGTTTCCTACAAGAAGCTTTGGAAGTTGTTGATTGACAAAGACATGAACAAGACCGATTTGCGCAACGCAACTGGCCTCTCGACTTTTACGGTCGCAAAGATGTCTCGTGGCGAAAACGTGAATACCTCAATTCTGACGCGAATTTGCGAGGCATTGAATTGCGACATTGGCGACATCGTTGAAGTGTGTCCAGAAACGAAGCATGTTGCACGTGCAAAAGTTCATTGAGGATTTTAGATGAAGATCATCAGTTTGTTTAGTGGTGCAGGTGGTCTGGATCTTGGGATGATCCATGCCGGGAATGAAGTTATTTGGGCAAATGATTTTGATGTTTCGGCGGTAGCGACCTATCGGAAAAATATCGGAAATCATATTGTCTGTGAAGATATTGCCAAGATAAAAATGACAGATATTCCCGATGGTGCTGACGTTGTGATCGGAGGATTCCCCTGTCAGGGGTTTTCTATGGCAAATCGATTACGCACAGTAGATGATGAACGGAACACTTTGTACCGCTTTTTCCGCCGCGTTATTGTGGCAAAAAAGCCAAAATATTTTGTCGCCGAGAATGTGAAGGGGATTCTTTCACTTGGACAGGGATCGGTTGTCGAAAAGATTCTTGCCGACTTTGGTAAAGCAGGATATCAAGTGGATCTCCATCTCGTGAACATGGCGGACTATGGGGTCCCTCAAACGCGGCAACGCGTGATCATCATTGGTCAACGGAAAAGTCTTGGGAAAAACATGCTTTTCCGTTTCCCTCTGCCGACACATGATCGTCATGGCGCAAATGGGTTAAAGAAATGGATCACGATTCGTGAAGCACTTGACCATTTCCCTGATCCAGATTCCCCAAATGGTCTGTTGAATCATATTTACTCTTCCTACAAAGTCGAGTATAGGAATTTCACTGGACATCGTCAGACGGATCCTGCTAAACCCTGTCCGACAATCCTTGCTCGAGGTAATGGAGGTGGGGGTGTGTGCGCGATTCCGCATTATAATGGCAATCGACGTTTGACGATTCGTGAAAGTGCCTCAATACAGACTTTCCCTGAAGACTTTGAATTTGTTGGAGCTATGAATGCTTGTTATCGTCAAATTGGCAATGCGGTACCAGTTCGCTTTGCTGAATTCCTCGGTCGCGAGTTTATGAGATTGGAAAGTGTGAAAGTATGAAAAAGAAGATGGAAAGTCCTTCTTCTAAGAACCCTTTGCGCGTTGTTTCCCTCTTTAGCGGTGCTGGCGGATTGGACCTTGGTTTCTCCATGGCCGGATGTAAGATAGTTTGGGCTAACGATCTTTATCAGGATGCTGTTGAAACCTATCGTGAGAATATTGGTCGGCATATTGTCTGTTCCGACATTGCGAAGATTGCGAGTGAACAGATTCCGGCATGTGATATAGTTATTGGGGGATTCCCGTGCCAGGGATTCTCGGTGGCGAATACTAAACGGCATGAGTCCGATCAGCGGAATGTATTATATTTGGAACTGCTTCGTGTGATCAAAGATAAGCAGCCGAAGTTTTTCCTTGCTGAAAACGTCAAGGGTATTCTTCATTTTGCCAAGGGTAAGGTCTTCCAAAGGATTCTGGAGGACATGCGGGATTTGGGGTATACCGTTAAGTACAAATTGTTCAATGTTGCAGACTATGGTGTTCCGCAACGCCGTGAACGTGTTATCTTTGTCGGTGTCAAGAATGGAGTGGATTTCGAGTATGAGTTTCCAGAACCGACGCATAGCAGGGATGGTGAAAACGGTTTGCCGAAATGGGTGTCGGTGGGCAAGGCACTTGCCGACTATCCAAATCCCGATGAATCGAATGACATCCCAAATCATGTTTATTCACGTTACAAACTCAATTTTAATGGGTACATTGGGCATCGTCCTTTAGATCCCGACAAGCCCGCACCGACGGTTACCGCTCGTGGCGACGACAAGGGGGGCGTTGTGATCCTTCCGCACCCAAATGGATTGCGCCGTATGACGGGACGTGAGTTGGCGACTGTTCAAGGTTTTCCGTCTACTTTCCGATTCATGGGCCCATTATCTTCTGTCTACCGTCAAATTGGCAATGCGGTTCCTCCCTTGTTTGCCAAGTGCATCGCACAACAGTTCCTCGTAGGTAAAGGAGATTGACAATGCCTTTTAATGCTTCATTTGTACCAAGACTGCCATTTGAGAACTACAAGTGGCAATGGGCATGTTTACAATGTACGGAAGGATTGAATGACCCAGTTGTTCTATTGGGCGTTCTTTTCCGTATGCGGAAATTGGAACGCCTTAACCGCCACATTAAATATAGTTCAGATGAATTCAGGATTGAACTTGAAGAATTGGCGGCAGATATTGATGGAACCGACGTAGGAGTTGATTTGGCGGGACGAACGGGAGAACGTAATCTTATTCGTAATTCAGGTCAGTACTGGAGGGCGTTGGGATTGATTCCTACAGAGCGGGCTGGTGGGGTTATTCAATTGACTGAGTTCGGTCGCCGAGTGGCAGATAGAAAAATTTCCCAAACGGAATTTGCCGCATTGACCATTCAGACTTTGACACTTCCAAATCGATTGATTCAAAAAAAGGAAGAATGTGATAAATGGGATCAAGCGGGTATTGAACTTAGACCTCTTTTGCTCCTGCTTGATATTGAGAGACGGCTTTCGCAAATCCCCGGACAAGGATTCTTGACTAAAGATGAATTGTTGAAAATTGTCATTCCATTGTCCGGCGTGCGAGGAACTCTTCCACAAGATTACGTCGATTATGTTTTGGCAGTACGTCGGGATGAGGTAGATGTTGCGCAATGGCCGTCGTGTTGTCCATCGGCAAATGACCACCGAATGGGCCGCGAGTTCTTGCTCTTCCTTGCGAATTATGGTTACCTTAATCGTGTGGAAGAACGGGGACGAGAACGTTTTTATTACAATGATTTGCTGGATGATGAGGTGGCGCAGATTTTATCAATGTCAAATGACGGAAGGTTTGGAGATTTGATTAGAAGACTGAATGCAACCTCGATTGTCTCTGAAATTGAGCGGAAACGTGTTCAGCAAAGTCGCGTGAGACCAAATCAGGCGCGTTTCCGGAAAGAGGTATTGGGGAATTCTCCGCGTTGTATCATTACGAATGTTACGATGCCGGAAGTTCTTGAGGCTGCTCATATCGTCCCCTTTAAGTACAAGGGCGAAGACACGATTGCCAATGGTTTGACGATGCGCATGGACATTCATCAACTCTTTGATTCGGGACATTTGCGTATACATGCCAATGGCACTGTTTCCCTTACGGATCGTGCGCGTATGGACTATGGGGCGTTGATACCGCCGCAGATTCATTTCCCGCCGGCTGTGAATCTCGATTTTGTCAGATGGCGTTGGGACAACTACAATGGTCTGTGAAAGAGGGATTGCCCTATATGATGACAGGTTTGACACTCGTTTTGACCGGGCTTTTGTATGCGGTACTTTTCGCCGAACTGATTGCACGTTATCCCTGCAATCATGCGGGAGGTACTGGAATGTACTGGTGGGGATTGGTTTTGATGGCGGTCGTGAATGCCGGAACAATGGTGTGGCGGCGTCGCATTGCCTGGTGGCGGGTACTGCTTTTGGTGGTCTTTGGGGTTTTGTTGATGGTTTGTGATCGATGCAACATCCTAGTTGACTATGACACCTGGACGAGTCGAGGAATGCCCGATTGGGGGGAATTGTCGAGTTGAAAATTCCTGTGACGAAGGGCGGTCGAAAATGCTTTGGTCGTTCTCGCTTGGATGAAGGTTGGAGATGAAAGATGAAAACGATGATGGTTAAGTCGTATGTCGAGCTGACGGTTCCCGCCGAGGAACGGCATCGCAAGGTGGCACGTGAGGCGGCGGAAGGACTGACGACCGACAAGTCGGCCGTGACGGTTGAGGTTCTTGCTGACGAACCAAAGGTGGTCGTGACGACGTTTCCGATGGTTCGGGCGCGGCAGATCGACGTTGTGGATCGCATCATGCACGCATTCGCGCTTGACATGGATGACTATTCGACGCAAAGCATCGGTTTCCCGAAATCGGAGGCCGAACAGCGCCGCGACCAACGGAAGCTGGAACGTGCGAAAGAGCGGCGGCGGGAACGACGTGCCGCGCGCGAAGCCGGTGAGTGTGGAAGGTGAGGTGTGAGATGACTGTCGGAATACGTGATGTCCTGAAGGCATTGGATGCGCAGCTAATTGCCAAGGTGGCGCGGTTCAACGGGATCAAGACGGATGATGGGGATGCCGAAAAGGTGATCGAGGGCTTGGTTGCGTACGCGAACGAAAATCCACTCGTCATGTTTTCAATGATCGGGGGGTTGCCGGAGTCCATGTGGGTTAAGGTCGAAAAGGCGCTTGAAGGCGCTCCGCAGGTGCTCGAACGTGAGGACTGGCCGTTTAAAATTGACGCGAAAATGGCCAGCTCGTTCATGTCGTTTATCCAGTGCATGTTCTGTGCCGTGCAGTTTGCGCCCGTTGAGGATCGCGAATGCGCGTATCGTCTGACGCCGACAGCGGAAGCACGTGCCTATTGGCGGGAAGGCGGCGCAGATGAGATCCGGCGGATACGTGAAGTGGTCGACCGTTTCTTTCGGATTGCGCAGGCTGCGGCGAATCTCTATGGTGTTCTGTGGCTGGATGGCCTGTGTAATATCTACGAATTCTATTTCGGGATGGAAGACGAAGGGCGCTACGACCCCTCGTTGCTTGAAATCCAATTAGAGATGCGTTCAAAATTCGAGGGCGCCAACTTCTACGTTGCAGAAGGCGATGTCGTACATGTGGACATTCGGGATGATGCGGATGCTCGGAAGTCGCTGCGTAAGATCCAGAAGAAGATAGCGCCCTGGATGCCGGACGGACGAGAAGAATTTCTTGCATTTGCCGATGAGGATGCCTTTCTGAAGACGCCGGCCGTGACTGCGTTTGCGGGATTGCTGCAAAGTGTTGCGTTTGGCGAACATGGTGACGAGACGGTTCGGAGTTTAGTTGGCAATTGGCGACAGAGCAACGGCGATGAAACTGTGTTTCGAACGATTGCGTTCCTGATGGCTCGGGAGCAGATTATTGACGAGGCGACGGTTCTAGATGCTTTGACGAATATTCGAAATCAGACGAGGACATGGGAATATTTCGGGCACACGGCTGAAGAACTCGGGCATGGCAGACGGGTCCAGCCGCAGCACCAGATGCCGAAATCCGCTGTCGACGAGATGCTGCATGATCCTAAATTGATGCAGCGAATGGCGGACGCAGGAGTTTCGGCAGGAGAAGTGATGGACTTTTTGCCAAAGGTCGGGCGGAACGATCCTTGCCCCTGCGGAAGCGGCAAGAAGTTCAAGAAGTGCTGCGGGAAAGACAGGTGAATGGCGACTGGTTTGTGATCGCTGCAACATCCTAGTTGACTATGACACCTGGACGAGTCGAGGAATGCCCGATTGGGGGGAATTGTCGAGTTGAAAATTCCTGTGACGAAGGGCGGTCGAAAATGCTTTGGTCGTTCTCGTTTGGATGAAGGTTGGAGATGAAAGATGAAAACGATGATGGTTAAGTCGTATGTCGAGCTGACGGTTCCCGCCGAGGAACGGCATCTCAAGGTGGCACGTGAGGTGTGAGATGACTGTCGGAATACGTGATGTCCGCTCTTTTGGGGGGATGCGGTGATGGCGAAAGGTAATGTAGAATGAGACGATTCTTGTGCGCAATATTGACGGGTTGTGCATTGATGGGATATGCCGACTTTCCCGCTGATGCTCTCTTGAATGTTTCCTTGCCGGCGGTGAGCTTTGCCGACACCGAAGTCTCGACGAATGTGCCGTTGCCGAATCTGACGCGGGAGAATGGTCGGGTTGTATTTTCGTTGGGATGTCTGGCGACGGCGACGAACAATGTCGAGGTCGCGTTCGGGACCGATGAGAACGGAAACGGCGTTCTCGACCTTGAAGAAATGGATTTGACTATAGGATGGGATGCTGGCAAATGGCGGGTGGAACGAAACTTCTCCGAAGTCGCATCCGATGTCGGTGTCGATGTCTTTCACCAGACTCTTTTGTGGGAAGTTGGCGTTGACGCGGATGGAACGCCGATCCGTCTGGATGCCCGCGTAGGCGATGCGTCTTTGTTTTCGGACCTTGCGGAGCAACGCCCCGCCTGGCTTCATAAGGCGAACTGGAACATGATTCGTTTGACGGGACGCGGACTCGATCGGCACGAAGAATCTTTCAGTTTCGGATTCATCGGTGCCGATGGACTGAAAATGGACAGCAGCACGGGAAGTGTGGAGAACGGGGGAGTGACGCGTCAAATTGAAAATGAAGAATGGAGAATGGAAAATGCGGGAGGGGCTCGTCAAATTGAAAATGGAGAATGGAGAATGGAAAATGCGGGAGGGGCTCGTCAAATTGAAAATGGAGAATGGAGAATGGAAAATGCGGGAGGGGCGGACTCAACTCTACATTCTCCATTTTCAACTCTACATTTGAACGCGGCTCTCCCTGTGGTGACCGACGACGACATTGCCGTTGGCTGGAAATTGGGCGCAATCAGCGGGGCGGAGGAAGGATTCGCGGCGCGTCCGGCGAATGCCGTCGTCTACGAACCATGGCGGCGGCGCGGGGCGCACATCGACGCCTTCCGCATCCCGGCGGTCGATTGGCGGTTTCGTTCGATGCACGACGGCTACCTCGATGGCATCGTCGTCGGCTCGTGGGGCGAGTTCATGCCGCACATTGCGACGAACTACTTTCCGCGTCCGTTTCCCGAAGCGGATTTGTCATTGCTGCCTCAAGGACGATGGGGGATGCTTCCTCGTGCAGGGATGGAGTCGCTCTTTTGGTATGCCGCGTCGCCTTCGAATTCTCTCATGCTCACGTGGCAGAATGCGGCGTATGGACGTGACGCGAACTGCCCCACGAACTTTCAGGCCGAGCTTTTCGCGGATGGCGGATTCGTCTATCGCTATCAGGATCGCACCGAACGCTATGTTGCCGTTTCGCCTTGGGATTGGGATGGAGACGGCCTCGAAAATTCCGTTGACCCCGAGCCGAAGACGGCGGGACCGGACGCGCATGGAACGAATGCGGAATGGTTCAACAACGTGTGTTCAAACGTGTTTGCCGCGACAGTGAATGCGGATGGGGGAGTTGAGCTTGCCCCTCGTTCGACTTCGGTGAAGACGAACGCCTATTATTTCGTCGACGTGGTGGCGGCGGATGGGCCGGGTCCGATCTATTTCAATGGCTCGCAGCCTGGCCGGCTTGGCTCTCCCGTCGTCATGGCATGTGCGGGGGAGACGAACCGCGTGCCACTTTTGATCGGTGTCGAATATGCCGTCACGTCCCCGGCTCCGTTTACGGTGTCGGTGCCGACAAACGGCTTCGCCGAGGTGATGGCGAACAATGGCTACTCAAACAACTATAAGGTTAAGTGGCCGCTTGAATTCACATTCACCGAGGGCTTTTTGGAGTCGAGCCGCATCTATACGGTCGATGTTGGACCCTACGATCCGGGAGGAACGTTCGCCTGGGGCGGTGCGTCGCTTCAGAATGTGCCGCCGCCGAGTGACGGCGGAGAGGGAGCGTGTAATTGCGTTTCAGGTACGGGAAATACGCTCACTTTTGGTTGTTCCTCGACCTGTACATGTGGTGGCCATTGCCGTGCGCACGGGTGGTACCGTTTTGAACTGCTGTCGTTCGCCGTGGAAGGAGGCACGTGTCGCTGTGGATTCGACGATCCGCCTCCGTTTGAGACTCCGGCATTCAATCCGTTGGACGGGCCTTCTGTGACGGTGGCTTTCAGCGCCCCCGCCGTCATCTTTGAGGAGGCGTATGTCGATAAACCAGGGATGTCACAGTCGCGCCGTTCAACGCGTACGCGCCTCACGGTTTCGGCCTGGGGCGGACCGAACGGCGGCACGCTCGATTTGACCTCGCAGAATCTCGACAAGCTTTCGCCCGTCGCCTGCGGTCCGATGGTCTTGCCATCGCAAATAACGCTTGGCCCCTATCAGCCTTGGTCGATTTCGTTCCTTTGCGAAGGGGCGGAGGCAAGTGCAACAGAAAACGATGTAAAAGTCATGGGTGTGTTGGCAGATTGTTCATCGGGGTTAACTATTACGGGACGAGTGGAATTGACGGCCTATCGAGTTGAATTTTTCCCGGAGGTTGAGGCTCCCGACAATAAGTTTAAATATCGTCACAAATTCGGTATTGGAGAACGGATGAATTTCATACAGTTTCCATCGCGACCTTCTTTGTTGTTAACTGTTGTTGGAGGCATGGAGAACCTCAATTTGTTTGGCGAGGAAGGGGATGAAAGGTATGTCATTTGGAGTCTTCTCGAAGAGTCCCATTCTGTTGCATGTGGTTGGAATAATATTGAATATCGTCCATTGGTTACTGTCGCGTGTCCGGCAGGAATAGAAACCAGGAACGAACATTGGATGACAAACGGGTTGCCAACAGGTGTGGCTGGTGGGATATGTTTAGTCCAAGAATTTTATGTACAGCCGTTGGATGTATCTTTCGCCGCGCTTTCAATTGAAGAAGTACCGTGTTCCGATGTGATTCCTCCAACGGGTTATTACGCTTCAGTGACAGGGAATTGGGAAAAAACTCATACGGTTGCCGCAGGGGCTGGACGTTGGCGGCAGGTGATGCCTGACAATCGTGTGGGTGGTGAAGGGTTTGTAGACTGTGCGGGAATGCTGGGTGCGTTGCCACGTGTGGATGCCGATGGGCACGAAACGGATGATCCCCAATGTGGCTGGTGTAGTGGTTCTATGACTTGGAAAATTCCGTTTGGTTGGCAGTCTTCGGTTTTTGTCTGGCCTTCCGCAACACCACAGTTGGGAACTTTCGCCCAGGACACACGGCAAACTTTCACGATTTCAGATTTTGGCGATTATAAAGTTCGAAAATTTGCCAATGAGGCTGAACGAAAAATCGACGGGACGATTTACTTCAACGGGGAGAGGACCAAATGAATATGCGTCATAAGATCGTGTTGGGTACCCTCGTCGTGGTGCTTTTGCTGGTATCTGCGATTGGCATGTGGATGTATGGGGAACCGACTACACGAATTGATCGGGAGGAACGAGAACTGTTGAACGATATGAAACGGGTTCCAGATTGGTTGTTTGACTGCACGTGTACGAACAAGCAGGCGTTTATAGATGGTGTTTTCCTGCGGATCGTTCGATTGTCGTCCGAACGGCCACGTCGGGAGTATCTGTATGATTTCGTTAATCGGATCTATTCGGCGGAATTGTCGAAGTACTGTTCGCTGAGGTTTGAAACAATGGATCAGCGAGATGAGACCTTCGGTGCCTATGGGACTATGCGACTCATCTTTGAGCATACCGCGCAACGAGCTTACGAGGCGCTTGGCTGTTTGAAGGTGCCGAAGCGGGAGCGCTATGGCATGTATTGGCGATACCTTGAAAAATATGGAGAAGAGGAACGTCGAATGCGCCGTCGTCGTCCCGGATACGAGGGATATTATGCGTATGCTGTTAGGACTTATGAGCGGCAATTCCTTTACAAAATTGAGCGGGGATATTTTAATCCTGAAGAGCTCGCACTCATTCGTTCTGATTTTGAAAAGGTTTTAGGACGCCCCATTCGTACGATAGAACAGATTGAAAACGAGTGGAAAAAAGAACATCTCCGAGTCACAGAAATCCCGTAAAGTGAAGGTTGCCGGTCGCCCGATTCGGACGTTGGAAGAGGCTTCTGCGGCGCGTACTGAGAAGGATACATTTAGTGCGAAACGGTAGTGGCACACGTTAAACAAGAAAGGACATTATGGCAATCAAGTTGAAACTGGAACTGAAGTGGACGAAAATCAAGCGCGTGGTCACGGTACCATGCGGCTTGAACCTGGAGGATCTCTTCGCCATCCTAACTGAAATTGACCGCGAGCAGGGCGGGTTGGGGCGTATCGCAGACACAAAGTGAAGAAGAGGTGGTAGCATGACGGCAACTCTCTCGTGAAAAGTTGGGTTAAAGGGGTAGAATTTGTGCCTTTAACAATTTCTACCCCATTAACTTGACGGCATTTGCTGAAATATGAGGTAGTTGAACTTGCTAGGGTTGATCGCCGCATTCTGCTTGCGTTCCAGTCGGGGAAATGCGATAATGTCTCTGCACTGCTTCTCTTGGTGCGTGATGAGTCGGTGATGGGTTTCATGTCGGGCGGCATGGTTGCCGGCTCTGTGTCAGAGGTTTTTTGCAGTTGCCTCTAAAGAGATGATGAAGTTGTTGTCTTTGTTGGTTGTTGTCGGAATGGTCGGCATGGTCGTCGTTGCGGGCGAGGCGCCGGCTTGGCGCATCACGTTGCAGAAGGGGAACGAACATGTGAGCGTGCGGAGCGAGTCCCAGACGATTCGGCGCGAGGCGACGGGTCCGCAGACGGAACGTTTCATCTGCGAGACGCTGAAGGATGCGGCACGCACCTATCCCGTGACCATCGAGTTCGACGTCGTTACGACGGCGGACGCCAGTTCGGTGAAGGGACGCGTGGTCAACAGGAGCGACTGGCGGGTGACGGGATTCGAAGGCCCCCGCTTTGACGGCATCCCCGTTGAACCGGCGACGATGGGGCTTTACGTGCCAGACGGTTTCGGGCGGCGCGTGTCGAATTTCCCCAAGGCGGGAGAGAAGAAGCCGGCTCGGTTGTGGGGGCGTGACCCCGATGGCCGCTATTCCTTTTTCACAGGGTATTACCCGGGAAGAGGATTCGTGATGCCGTGGATCGCGCTCGATGACGGGAAGACGGGCGTCTATGTGGGCGTGCATGATGCCGCCGCGCGGAACAAGCGTTTCCGCTTCCGCTACGATCCCGTGAAGGGATGCGGCGGTATCGCATCCTGCCATCCGCTCTTCCTCGAACCGGGACAGACCTGGACGATGCCGGAGACGGTTCTCAAGAAGTACAAGGGGGATTGGCACGTTGCCGCCAAGACCTATCGCGCATGGTACGATACGGTCCGCAAGGTGGGCGACTTTCCGAAATGGACGAAGCAGGTCAATGGTTGGCTGCTCGTCATCCTCAAGCAGCAGAATGAGGAAATCTTCTGGCCGTACGGCGACTTCGACAAGCTCGCCGACTATGCGGACAAGTTGGGACTCAACACCATCGGCCTCTTCGGCTGGACGGTGGGCGGACACGACCATCTCTATCCCGACTACGATCCGTGCGACAAGATGGGCGGTCGCGAGGCGCTCGTGAAGGGCATTGCGCTCCTGAAGCGGCGCGGCAAGCGCGTGTGCATCTACGCGAACGGACAGCTCCAGCAGGTCGGCGCGACGAAGTTCTGGGTTGAACACGGCCGGAACATCGCCCTTGTGAGGGGTGACGGGAAAATGGTCATCCAGACCTATCACAAGTACCGCGACATTCCCTGCTACCAATTTGCGCTGGGGTGCTTGCATGCACCGGCCTGGGGCGAGCGTCTGCTGGCGCTTGCCAAGCAGGCGAAAAGCTTCGGGGCGGACGGCATTCTCTTCGACCAGCTTGGTTGCCACTCGCCATTCCCCTGTCACGGCAAAGGACATGGACACGCCGCGCCGAGCTGGAGCTACGAGGCGGAGCGTCCGGGCGTGCTCGCGCACATTGCCGGGGAAATGAAAGCGATCGATCCCGAGTTCGCCGTTTTCACGGAGGGATTGCACGATTCGATTTTCGATTCGATCGCCGTGTTCCACGGGTGCCAGCAGGGAACGTTCCGTACCGGTGCGGCAGCGTTGCGTACGCGTTTCACCACGCCGAATGCGGACGGCAATTGGCCGGAGATCGCGCATTACACGTTCCCGGAACTCGTCTCCACGGTTCGCGTGCCCACGCCGATCGTCGATCGGAGCATGGCGAACTACACGGTGTTCTTCGGCTACCGCCATGATGTTGAATTGCGTTATGGTCCCGACCGCGTGTATGTGGAGACGGGACGGGTGACGAACGACTACGGCACGGTGTGCAATCCGCCGAGCCTTGACCTGCTCAAGACGGCGCCGCAGAACGTTCAGGCCGGGTACTTGAAGGCGATGAACGCATTTCAGGTGAAGCAGGGCGATTTGCTCCTGACGGGGCGTTTCGTCGATACCGACGGTTTCACGTTGAAGTCGAAGACCTGCCTCGCTGCGCGCTATGTGAACGAGAAGGGTGAGAGTGGCGTTCTGGTCTGGAATGTTGGGGAGTCGCCCGACTCCGTTACGATCGAGGGATTGGGCAATCCGTCATCTGTGATCGAACCCGAAGCGGGAACCGTGGAGGCCACAACCCCGCTCGCCCCCGACACGCTTCGCCTCTATCGCTTCAGGTTGTAGGGACTAGGGATATTGCCGAGGTGTAAACGTGATGAAGGTCCTGTTCGAGAAATGCCGTCTTGATCATCGGGCGGATGATGCCCGACAGGCAGGCCTTTATCCGTATTTTCATTGCCTCGAGTCGCGGTCGGATGTCGAGGTCGTGATGGACGGCCGCCGGCGCATCATGCTGGGGTCGAACAATTATCTCGGCCTTACGACGTGCCCTGAAGTCGTTGAAGCCGGAATCAAGGCGTTGGAGAAATACGGCACCGGGTGTTCGGGATCGCGTTTCCTGAATGGCACGCTGGATCTTCATCTGGAGCTCGAGTCCGAACTCGCGGATTTCCTCGGCAAGGAGGAGGCGCTGACGTTCGGGACGGGCTTTCAGACGAATCTCGGTGTCATCAGTGCGCTCGTTGGACGCCACGACTACCTGATTTGCGACAAGGAATCGCATGCGAGCGTCTATTGCGCCGCGCAGATGTGTCTCGGCAAGCTCCTCCGTTTCCGCCACAACGACATGGGGCATTTGGAATCTCACCTTAAATCGGTGCCACGTGGTCAGGGTGCGCTCGTCGTTGTGGACGGTGTCTTTTCACTCGGCGGTGACCTTGCCAATCTGCCTGAAATCTGCCGTCTCGCTCACGCTTACGGTGCGGCGGTGATGGTTGACGATGCGCATGGACTTGGCGTGATCGGTCCGGGTGGACGCGGCACGGCCCATCACTTCGGGTTGGCGTCAGAGGTCGACATTCTCATGGGGACGTTCTCCAAGTCGCTCGCCTCGCTTGGCGGTTATGTCGCCGCCAGCCGCACGATCATCGACTTCTTGCGCCACGCCTCTTCCCCGTTCATCTTCTCGGCGGCGATTCCGCCCGCGAGCGCGGCCGTTGCGCTCGCCGCGTTGCGGCATTTACGCCGACATCCGGAATTGCCAACTCGTTTGCGCGAAGTCTCGGATTACGCGCGAAAGGTTTTCCTGCAGCGCGGAATTCCGCTTAAGCCTGGTGCCGAGACGAATCTTGCGCCGATTCTGCCGATTGCGATCGGCGGCACGCAGGAGACGCTCGTTGCGGCGAAGCGTGCCTATGAGGCGGGCGTTTTTACGAATCCTTTCATCCCGCCGGGTGTGCCGGAAGGCGGGGGATTGCTGCGGACAAGCGTCACGGCCACCCACACGCCGGCACTCATCGACGAGGCCGCCGGCATTCTCGCGGAGGCGCTCAAATGCTGAAGTTCGTCTACTCCTATCTCCGCTCGATGCGGCTCTATTACGGGTTCGTCACGGGAACGACGACGCTCGTGGGATGCCTTGCGAGCGGGCAGACGCTGACGGAAGGACGGACGTGGCTGCTCTTCGCGGTGGGCTTTCTCGCGTGGGGTTTCAACCAGATTTTCAGCGACTGGTGCGACCGCAAGGAGGATGCGATCAACGCACCGCACCGTCCGATGGTCACGGGTGCGCTCAAGCCCGCGCCGGCTTTTGCCGTTTCTGCGCTCGGACTCGTCGCCATTGCCGTCGTCGGTTTTCTCCTTTCACCGTGGACGTTGCTCTTTCTGGGAATCGGTGGCGCATTGAACATCGCCTATTCGCTGTTGAAGCGTGTGCCGGTGCTCAACTGTCTTGTCTATGCCTGCGCCATTTCCTGCTGTGCGGTTTTCGGCTGGGTCGGTGCGACTGGGAACATTCCATCGGGGATGCTTTACAAGCAGCTGGCGCTGTGGGTGGTTCCTGTCCATTTCCTCATGTGCCACAACAGCTATTACAAGGACGTCGAGGGCGATCGGGCGGCCGGTGTGCGAACGCTTCAGACGATTTGTCCGACGGTGGCGGCGGCCTTGTCGGTGGTTCTGATGATCATCCCCCTTGTCGCTTTGAAACTTGTCGCCCGCTGGCAAGGATGGTCTGGGATGCCATGGTTGGCGCTCAGTCTGATTGTCGGGTTGCTGTCCGGGTTGTTTCTGCTCGCGCTGAAAACGGGACGCTACCACCGGGCGACGAACTTCAACTGCCAGTTGTGTGTGGCGTTGCTCCATCTCCATTACTTCCCGCAGAGCTGGCCCGTGTGCCTGGTCTCGCTCGTTGCCATCAACCTCCTCTTCTTGTGGTATCGCGATGAAAAAGAGTAGAAACATCACGGGCCTTGGAAAGCTCCTCTTCTATGCGCGCATGTCGCTCGCGTGCGCGTGGCGTTACAAGTCGCCGTCGGCGCTCTTGAAGGCGTCGCGGTTTACGAGCATCTTCTTCCGCCACAAGCTCGTGAAGATGGCGAGCGGGGAGTATAAACTCGACTTCTACATGCCGCGGTATCCAAGCGAGGCGTTTTTCACGGCGATGGAGGACAAGGTCATCCGCCATCCGCCGCGTCCCGTGAGCATCGTCCTTTCGATCTCGAAGGCGTGCGCGTACAAGTGTCCGCACTGCTATCAGCGCAAGGACGATCCAAACGAACTGCCGCTGGCAACGCTGGTCGAAAACGTCCGCAAGATGCGCGCCTTCGGCATCGTCGCCTGGGCGGTCGAAGGCGGCGAACCGATGCTGCGGTTCGAGCGGTTGGAGGCGGTTCTCAAGGAGATTCGCGGGCTTGAAGTTTGGGTCAATTCGACGGGACATGCGGCGACGCCGGAGAAGATCCGCCGATTGCGTGAACTTGAAGTGACGGGTGTCATGTCGTCCATCCATTCCGTGAACGCCAGCGAGCACGACGCCTTCACGGGCGTTGACGGTTCGTGGCAACGGGCGCTCGACTTCTTGCACGATTGTCAGGAGGAGGGAATGCTCGTCGGGTTCAATACGGTTCTCTCCGATCGGCAAGTCGTGGAAGGTGGCATTGACCGCATTATGGACCTTGCGGCAGAACGCGGATGCGATTACATCCAGCTCATTCATCCAAAGGCCTGCGGGGCCTGGATGGGGAAGACGTTCGATGTGTCTCTCCATCGCGAGGCGGTGGAGATTGCGAAGGCGGCACAGGTCCGCTATAACTCATCCGGTTCGCGCCATGCGCCTGTCCTGACCGCGCAAGTCTACGAGGAATCGCCCGAGATGCTCGGTTGCTGTTGTGGCGGCATCGACCGCTTCTATGTGGGGGCGAGCGGTGAAGTGCAACCCTGCGAATTCGTGAACGTCTCCTTCGGCAATCTGCGCGAGGTCCCCTTTGAAACGGCCTATGCCCGCATGCGGAAGGTCTTCGCGATTCCGTGCGAGGAATGGACGTGTCAGACGCATGCGGCGGAAATCGCCGCCGTGGCGGGTGATCGGCTGCCGCTCGCCTGGGAGGAGACAGAGCGGCTTGTCCAAAACTGGAAGCCGGGTACGCCGACGAAGGTCTACGAGGCCGTGGGGATCTACAGACGATGAAGCGGTTCCTGGTTCTCGTCAATCCCTCGTCGCACGGCGGGCGTTCGGGCCGTCGATGGCGACAGTTGGCCGGGCTTCTGCCGGAAGGCGAGTTCGTGCTGTTGACGTCCATTGAGGAAGCCGAGGAACGGACTCGTGCGGCACAGGGCTACGAGACGGTCGTGGCGTGTGGCGGCGATGGAACCGTGCGGGCTGTGGCGGCGGG
>JAZUGW010000141.1:0-3316 GCA_045641465.1 Kiritimatiellia bacterium
CGTTTTGACGATGCCAATCCATTACCCTTCCTTTCTTCCGTTGATCTGTCGCTTGAACCGCTCCACAAGAACGGCACCTCGCTTTTCCACTTTATCCCACTCACCGTTCTTCGCCTCTGAATATGCGGTAATGAGAACATCGACATATTGATCCTTCAATTGCCGAAGATACTTGGAGTAGACGCCTTTCGTCCGATCACCACCCACCTCGCCGGTGAATTCAAGAGTTGCCGCGTAAGGATCACGCATAGCGCGATCTGCGAACGTCTCACCCTTCTCACCGCCCATGGCAAAGGCCTCAAGACAATCGCCCATGCGCGTGACGCCACCCCTGCCGTCGGAATGTGCCTCGGTAGTCTTATTGTTGGCGCCTTGCTGAACATCCATCATCGGTTGCGGACGAGATGTCGAAATCGGCGCAGGCGAGGGTGCCGATGTCGGATTCGGGTCCCCTTGTTCCGCGTCATTCGACTTCTTCAGCTCCGCTCCTTTCGGACTCCTGCCCGAGACAATCCTCGCTGCGGCAGCCTTCCTCGCCGAATCGGTACGCTTTCGACATTTGACGATCCCGTTTTTCGCGGTCTCGTATAATCGCTTAAACATGTACCCGAACCCGACGTCCTTGCCTCCCGGCAGGAGCCGATCATCGCCACGCAAGCACGCCACGACCGCAAAGAGGATTTTTCCGAGCCCTGCGGGATCTTCACATTCTTCGTACTGATCGATGGCATCGACGCGAACCAGGATCGCGGGAGGAAGTTCGACCTTGCCGTCGTTCTTCTCTTGTTCCGCTTTCAATTCGCCCTCCTTTCGTCTTTGGCTTCCGAACCGACCGACGCAGAAGCGCAGTCGCCCTTCTCGCCGTTCATGATGGCCATGACCGAGAGCCACGAATAACCGACCGCCTTCCTACGGTTCGGGATCGCAACCCTTCGGATGACTCCCTGTCGCGCCCAGTTCGTCACCGTGACACAAGAGACCCGCAGTTTGGCCGCCACTTCCCGGCGGGTGAGGACCTTATCCTCCTGCGCCAGTTCGGGCGGCTTCTGCCCGCGAAGGATCGCCAGCGCGACCTTCGCATCGTCCCTTCCTATGGTCTCATCACCCGCGACAAGCGCGGTGATGGCCGTGTCTGTTATGGATTTCACCTTTTCCTGCTCCTTGTTTTTCTTCCCCGTCAGCACCATGCCGGCGGGGGCTTTTCGCGCATATAGAATAACATAGGAAAGGACAGTTATTCCGTCCGTGGAGCAAGTTTATCCGTGACTATTTCCAGACTATTTCAAAATAGTCAAAGCCACGCCTGATATTCGCAGACGCGGCTCAATTCCGGCTTGAAACTAACTATCTGAGTGTGTCGAGCGCCTAATCAGGCCTTTTTCTTCTGCGCGATCCATTTCTGTCGCCCGCGTGTCGCCACTTCGGGAAGCGGATCTCCCGTCAGATGAAACCAGCCGACGCCGTCCGGCTTCTTCACAGGGCGAATGCAACGCGAGAAATCGCGTATCGGTCCTCTGGCCGAATTCCAAAAGCCACGCCAGCCGTTCCCGAGCTGGACCGATCCATCGGTGGCCTCACTCTCGACAACCATTTGCACATGCTCCCAGCGCTTGTCCATTCCCTGGAAATTGAGTTCAACGCGCTTGAACTTCAAGGTCATGTGCTCGGGATCGTAATCGTCGATCCACTGCTTCGCCCAGTCGCCGACATTGTGTTGGACGCCGGGAGTCCAATGCGCCTGCTCGCGCTCGTTCCTGAAGCCGCTTTCAATCCATGCGAGCTGGAGCAGCTGCCGAAACGCAGGGTGGACACACCGAACCCAGCCAGCGCCGAAGATACCTCGAGACTCCTCCTTGACCTCTTCCTTCGTCCGCGCCACGCCATACGGGTCAGGGAATTGCGGAGCCCCGTTTTGGAATTCGGTGCGAGACACCTCCTTTTTAATCTCGGCGAAAATCGGCGACGAATCGAGCGCCTTGTTGAAGACGACCCACGTTGCGATCGGCTCGCCGGCGAACTTGAACATCTCGTTGAACCAGTCCGCATAGGCGCCGAACCAGTCCTTTCCCTCGAAAAGTCCGTACCATTCGACGGTGATCCGCTCGAAATCCTTCTCGTAGTCGCCGCCATAGAACCGCCGTTCCGGCGGATACTTGTAGAAGAACTTTATGGCCAATTCCCTCGGCTCATCCATCAGAACATGCAACGCCGAGGCGATTTGCGGATTCTTCAGCAAGTTGCCGTCACCGCGTTTATGAGCATCAACGAACTCCTTTTGAAGGAACATGAGCGCGGCCCGCCAGAGATCAAGAGAATGCCGATAGTAGTTGACGTCCGGATGCCGCTTCGCGTATTCGCGCAACCACGGAGGCAAATGGTCATGGGAATCCTGGCAAAAGCTGAAATCCAATGTCTGCGACGCCTTTTCGCCCTTGGGTTCAGTACGCACGGCTGCGGTTTTCTTCCTCCTCCGCACCGGCCTCGATGCCGCCGCCTTTGTTTTCTTCGCCGTCCTCTTCGGACTCTTGGGTTTGCTTTTCATACGACGCCTCCTGGGAACATTACGCCTTCAATCCCGAAAGGTAATTCTCGACATTCCGGTAGCTGACGCCGTTCGCATGGTCGAAATCGGGGCCCCGGTAGTAGACGACACGCGAGGCAATCCGCCCGAACGACTTTTCCGCCACCGCGCACTTCTCGGGATCGACCAGGTGGCGGAACTGCTCGTCAGTCCGCTCTGCTGTATGCTTGATCTCGCAGATGTCGCACGTCCCCTTCTGCGGATCCGTCACCACCATGTCGAACTCGCCGGACGGAAACAGGACCTTGAAAGCCGACGGCTTCGTTATGCCGGCTCCCCGACGCGCCAAAGACCTCGTCGTTTCGTAAAGCACGATATCCTCAAGCATCCGCCCGCGCACGTCGTTCAGAATCGTCTCGCACACTCGGGACATGACGCTTTCGCCGAACCGCCGCATCCGGCTGTCGGCACCGATTGCGAAGACAAGCGCCTGCGCCTGGCAATACCGCATGCCCGGCTGCGTGAAGATCGTTCGCGGCACGTCATCCGAACCGTCCGAACGCTGCACCCGGCATGTGGCGATGAGATCGAGCCGCTCCAGCCAGTCCCGGATGTCCTTGACATGCCGTTCCGTCACCTCCACCGTCTGATCGTCGCGGTTCCAGAGATTCAGGATGTCCATCAGCATCCCCGTGACAGCCGGTTCGTCCACGGCTTCCAGCAGGTCAAGTCGATCTTCCCGCTTCCTGTTCTTCGCCATCAGGTCCGCCGCGGAATGCAGGTCGCGGGACTTGA